>SLNO01000029.1 GCA_007132975.1 Balneolales bacterium | reverse complement strand
TTGGTGCCGACGACATAGACGGTCTTGGCTTCGGCATCGATTTCAAGTGTGCCAACACCGTTCAGGTTGACATTGGGGCCGAGTTGCGCCGTGCGTCCGATCTTGGTGATATTTTCAGCGTCGCTTACATCAAAAATGGACACATACTGTCCCTCCGGATCAGTGCTGAAGCTAGGGAACAGAGCGGCAATGGAACGACCATCGATCCCGGCGAATGAGACTTCCATCGTCTGGTACGGGATGGCCGATTCCGGCACTTCCAGTACAACTTCACCGGCATCAAGGTCGACCAGCGTCAATGGGGTACCGTAACCGTTGATCCATACCTGGTCGGCACCGTCAACGGAACCGAATCCGCCACGGGCATATCCTGTCGGGATTGAGATCAGATCGTCAGAATACGTGTCATCCGACTTGTCTCTGGTGAATGTAAAGATGGCATCATTGCCTGATCCGCTTGCCAGAAGCACGACCTTGTCATCGTCTTCATAAATACCAAACGAATCACCCATTCTCTGGCTGTTCGGGTTGCCCTGAAACACAAGTTCGGGCTCACTGGTTTCGTCTGCCCAGCGATACAGTCGGTAGTTTGATCCGGGAACAGACAGATTTCCAGCATAAATGACCCCATCACTGGCAACTTTCACCAGGTTGATGGGGAAATCACCACCGGAAACTCCTTCCAGGCTCAATTGTCCCTCTACCGAGCCATCGGCGGCATCCAGAATGTAAATTGCGGGTCCGCCGGTACGGCTGACAACCAGCAGGTTGCCTGTAGCCGGGTTCAGGGCTCCGCCGCGCATTGTGTTGTCGTCGGCAACCCAGTCGACATCACCCACTTCGATGCTCCATTCGGCATCGGTGAGCTCGACCTGGGCTAGTGCCGGCTGGAACGACCAGCCCAGCACAAACGCCGTCAGCAACAGTGCTGCAAAGGTCCTGATGGTCCCTTTTAACGTACTGTCTAGCATTGTCATAGCTTCCTCTTTTTTTGTTTTTATTTTACGGTTTTATCCGTGTTTCTTGTTCTTATCGTCAGAATGCAACTGATACAGAAATCCTGTTTGTGCCACCCAGATATTTGTGCTGTTGATAGGCATAATCAAACTTCAGGCCAAGATTATTGCCGAATGAGTAGCTGAGTCCTGCACCAAGTGCAAATTCAAACATCCTGTCTTCCTCGGGAAGGCCGATTTCCGGGATTCCCCCCCTGAGTGTCACCAGTTCGTCCATGAACGCGACCTCGGCGCCAAAACTGACGCTCTGGTAGCTGTCGCTGGGACTGTGCCCATCCACCATCACCGTCAACCGCAACGGCTCGGTGTTATACGCGTGCCACATGAGCCCGGCACGCAGTGCCAGTGGAAGATCGAATCGATCGGTGTCCAGATTGGAAGGGATATTGCTGTTGTTGCCGCTGGATCCTCTGTCTACGTCTGCGGGAATGAGCAGGTCATCGCCACGCATCTGGAATTTCTGTCCGAAGTTGGTCACGCCAACCCCGAAAACGATTCCGTCGAACGGGGTGACATAAGTTGTTCCGATGTCAAAGGCAACGCCCCTGGCGGATGTGTTCCAGATGGTCTCATTGACGAACTTCACGTTGGCGCCAATGGAGAAGTTGGGAAGCAGCCGGATGGCGTAGCTTATCCCTGCAGCATAGCTGTGGGCGCCGAACATACGGCCGGTGCCATCCTGGCGTTCAAACGTCGTCTCCTCCATATCGTCCATGGTAAGTGCGGTGATATTGATGCCGATGGCCGAGTTCCCATTGACCGGCAGCACAACCCCCAGATAGGAGTGGCGAAGCACGTAGAGCCAGTCTGCGTGGTCCAGCATCACCGTGGGCTGCTGTATGCTTGTGAGCGCGCCGGGGTTCCAGCGCATGGCCGATGGATCGTTCACCGAAGCCGACACGGCACCGCCCAGCGCTGCCGAACGCGCCCCCACCGGAATCTTCAGGAAGGCGCCGGCCGTGGTGCCCGTCTTGCTGACGCTCTGGGCCATGGAATCCACCAGCCCGACAGCCAGTATCAAAATGAGTGTTATTAAAATTCGTGATTGCATGATAATTCGAATTATGGATTACTTGATCACCGCAAATCTGCTGACATGCTCACCAACGTTTGGCGCCTCGACATGATAGATGTAGACACCATAGGACAATTCCAGATTATCCTTAGTGAGCAGATCCCACTTGTACGTGCCATTGAAGGTATTGGCATCGGTGGCATTGATGGTCTGCACCAGCTGTCCATCCACGGTGAAGATCCGGATAGTGCTGGGAACGGGGATGCGCGTGAAGTGCAGCTCCCGAACCTGATCGGGACGTGCTGATGTTGTTGACGGCTCAAACGGGTTGGTAACCACGTACGGATTGGGCACCACCCGGATCCTTTCCATTTCCTCCCTGGCTTTGTTGAAATCCACCATGCCCTTCTGCATGTCTGACATGCGGAACTCGAACACATCAAGCGAGGTGAATGGCTTGCGGGTGAATATCTGCAAGGTGTCGCCCGGCTGCGGGTTGCGGCTCAGAATCGTCCGGTTCAGACCCTGACCTTCGGCGGCAGGGTTCATGAACACTGTCCAGGTAAGCGTGCGCTGATTAGTGCCCACCGGCTCGTAAATGAAGATCTGGTCACGTCGCATGTTCACGAACGGTCCCTGTCTGACCAGTCCGGCACTGAACTCCCCGGGCTGCGTGACGTTCGGGTCGTTGGATGTTGCCTCCGCATTGTTGTGCAGGTTGTTCATGGCAAACTCCACTTCCAGCGGATTTCCGTCGTCATCCCGGATGGAAGTGTTGAAGACCCGGAAGTTTACATCCATTGCGGGAAGCTGAATACCGGCGTACGTGGTATCCAGCGACCGGGCAACCCCAAGTTCATCGAATACGATCTCATAGTCGGCAGCCCTCGGAGTGCCCTCCAGGAAGAACGCATAAGAGTGCACTTCCCGCTCGAAGCCCGGATTTGGCACCCATCCCGAGCGGTCCCTGTTGACCGAAAGTTCGAGTTCACTGTTGTCCAGCGAAATGCGGAAACCTTCCTTCACCGGGTTGTCCTGCATGTTGAAATTCTGTGAGTCGGCAATCAGCGTGTCGCCACTTGTGAGGTTGAACAGCGAGAAATCCTTGGTGCGCAGGGTATCCGGGGTGTCGTCACGTCCCGATGGGATCAGGGTGTCACGGAAAGTCACACGATAGAGATTGTCGATGCGGATCTCGTCCGGATTCATGACATCCACGAACACCTGCCCGCTGGTAGTGCCACGCACCGGTGTGGCCATGGGGTTTTCCGGGTCGATGTAGCCCGCCTTGGAGGCCGCCGGGGTCACCACGTTGACGTTTGGACCGGTATCCACGCTTCCATCCGGATTGATGCTGATGAAGATCGGCGATTCTGACGGGGAAATGTTATAGCGGGAATTGCCAAAAGAGAAGGAAGTCACAGCGTAGTAGTACCGACGTCCATTGACAACATCCTCATCCACGAATTTACGCTGCAAACCGCTGTTCGACCCCAGATTGAACTGTACTCCTCTGATGGGAGTCGGGTGCAAGCCGGCCCAGTTATTCACCAGATCGTAAATAGCCAGCGGCCTATGGAATACCGGATTTCCGTTGGCATCGGTAATAGTGAAGATGTCCTGAAACCCGGGATCGGTGGAGCGGTAGACTTTGTAGCCCTGGAAGTTGCGGGCGTCGGCATCCGTATTGCCTGGCAGACGCGACAGGTACCGGTCGAAGTGTTCCTCGGCGATGTCATCCCAGTACAGGGTAACCCTTCCATCACCGGCAACGGCGGTAACGTTGGGCGCCGGCGGAGCCGTGGCAAACTGGTAGTCGGCCTCATAGGCGTTGAATGCCTGGTCAAGGTTGTTGTTCACTGTGGCGCGGTCACCTGCCGGAGCGTCGTAATCCGAAACATTGGTCTGCGCCACGGTAATGGCAACGGAGAACCGTTCGATCTGTCCACGCTGCAGAGGGAACAGAGAAGATGTGACCAGGATATCCGTATCGTCGCCGGGCTGGGCTTCCTCGCCCAGGTTTCCGGGGAGCATCCGGTTGCGCCAGAACGCTCCGTCGCGGGCAAACGAAGAGCCGGATCCCAAAGAACCGGCAAGCGGGAAGGTGACCGAGGAGATACCGATCATGTCGGATTCGGCCACGCTGGTCTTGTCGATATTGGGCTCTCCGGGGAAAGGTGTGCCGGCACCGGAAGTCGGGAACCCGTCCCCTTCACCGCGTGCTCCGCTGAAAGGAACCCCATCCAGACCCACATCATCCTGCAATGCACTCCACGCCATGTTATTGTCGAAGTAGTCTTCTCTCGACTCGTCGATCATCGGCGCTGAAGTGTGATAGTTCCGGAAATAGTTGTCAAAGGCACCCGGCGAGCGATAGCCACCGGCAACATGCACCTGATTGAGCGCCTCCTGATAATCCAGGATCAGATTGCGGAAGCTTTCATCCTGGGCCATGCGCTCACGGATCTTCTGGTTGGGAACGATCAGGCCGCGCTGCAGCGTGTCACCCACCTCATACTGATCCCACAGGTAGTTGATGTAGCGGACCGGACGCTCAATGAACCGGCGCTGGGTCCTGTCGAAAAACTGCTTGGTACGGTGCAGCTCTTCGTTCTCATCAATGAGACCATTCAGGTTGTTGTCAAAAAGATCTGTGTTGGATGCGTTTGGAAACAGGTCGTTAGGCCCAAGATCCACATCCTCGGTGAGGTCGTAGCAACGGCGATTACCTTCAAGAGTAAATTGACGACCCTGGCTTACAAAAGTGCCACCTTCCTCAGGATACTCAACGATAATTCGGCTATGGTTTTCATCTATGAGCACAATACGGTCACCAGGTCTTGTACTGTCCGCGGGGCAGATGGTACGGGTCCCGAAATCGTTTACTTCGAACTCCGGGATCACCTCCATCATGAGCACGGCAGTGTTCTGGAAGAATCCACCGTTGGATTCAACCAGTGGCCGAAGCAGGTCGGGGTTCTCAAAATTGTACCAGGCGCTCTCACTGAGATACAGGTCACTGTCACCGTCGTTGTCGATACCGTCAATAGAGTTGCCGGGTGTCTCCAGGAACTGGATGCCGGCCATACCCACTAGACCGGATCCGAAATGCGTCCGGCCGGATCGTGGTGGAAGGTGGGTCAGGTAGGAAATGGCCGAACGCTCGTCAAACTCGGGAAGGTCATTTCCACCGCCGCCCACAAGGTCGGCGATCCAGAGTGTGAAGGCCATCTTGTCATAGTCGAAAGAACCGTCGTTGCGGATCTCGAAGATGTTGAAGTGAACGTCGCGGATCAGTGTCTGGGACCAGGCCATAATTCTGGAATCGATGATAAGCCCCAGGCCGCCGCGAGTGAAGTCGGTCTGGTCCGGACGGAAAAGCTCGTCTTCGTTGAACGGTTCCGAGAACCGGGTGTAGAGGTTGCCGCTTGCGCGATAGTAAAACTCCTGGTCGGCGCTGAACTGGTCCTTGCCAAAGTAACCGTTCCAGGCACCACTCCATCCGGGATCGGTCTCATCGTCCATCTTGTCCGGCCAGAAATCGGGCCAGGTATCCATGCGGTCGCTGCGCGCAAACAAGTCGGGTACGGAGGGGTTGTAATAGCCTGGCACCGGGTTCATGTCCCAGCTTGATCCGTCGGGGGCGGTCCTTCCGTTCGGTGTGAGTACGATCGGGAAGCGCTCAGGGCCTGTATCGGTCTGGTTTTCCACTTCAGCGCCTACGAAAAAGGCCACCAGGGCAATGTACACACGGTTGGTATTTCGAGGGAACTCAAAAGTGACCTCGTCCACCGCCTGCCCGGAGAGGCGTCCGCCCCAACCGAAGTTGTGGTAGGTGGCACGCAGGTTGTTCCCATCAAGGATCATCTTGCGGCGCGCATCAAAGGAACCCCTCTCGTTGCTGGGCACCTGATCGTTATCGCCACCGGTCTGTGCCTGGACAGGTCCGTCAGTTAAAAGCAGCAATCCCAGCAGGAGAATTACGCTTTTTACAATTTTTGTGAGGGAAAACAAAGATTTCATCTGTTTTTTGGAAATTTGTGTCGTTAGGCCGGGTGACGAATGCATTGAGATAACCGGTGTATGTGTGGATTCAGGTGCCATGGCGTTATCGCGACCGGATAGAGGATCTGGAGTTAAAAGGAGACTTCAATACCGAATTGCACGCGGCGCGGCTCGGTATAGAGGAATGGATTGTCATAGTAACCGGGATCGACCTGTGCCGGCTGGTTTTCAGGGAGCGGCGCTTCGGCAGTACCGGAATCTGCAAATACGAAGTTGACGTTGCGCGTATCCAGCAGGTTGTAGATACTCAGAGTGGCGCGCAGATTGGCACCAGCCACATTCATGCCACGGTACAGGTTGATGTCGAAAGTCAGGTTCGTGGGCTTCCGAAGGCTGTTGCGCTCGACGTATTCCAGGGACGTCCTGCCCGTGCGTGTGTCATATGTTCCATCGGCCGTATAGGGTTCTCCCGATTGGAAGCGCGTGATGAGGCTGGTACCCCAGTTGTTGCCCACAAAAAACATGGTGGCATTGAGCTGGTGCCGGCGGTCCCAGTCCAGAGGAAGCAGCATCTGGGTAAGCGGCGCCCCGGTGGTATCACCTCGTGAAACGGCAGCATTGAACTCGGCCTGGGGATCAGAGTTGGAACCCTCGGCTATCATGAAAGAGTAATCAAAAACCATATTGAACTGTCGGCCCAGCTGCTGGGTGAGCGTAGCCGTGACACCCTTTACATTGGCATAGTCACGATTGACCCAGGTTCCGTAGCGTATGGTAGGGCTGGATGTCGGATTGACCGGACCGGAGGATATCCAGTCACGGATGTCACGGTAGAATCCGCTGACCTCCAAAACCGTCCCGGGGATGATCTGCTGCTGCAGTCCCAGTTCATATTGGATAGTCTGCTGCGGCTTGAGATCCGGGTTGCCGTACACCCCGAAAATACCCGACGTCTGCGGCATCACAATGCGGTCGCCGTTGTAGAGCCGCTCGTACTCGGGGATCTGCAGAAAGTAACCGTAGGAGAAGTGGATCACACCGGTCTCGCTGATCGGATAAGCCACGCCAAGACGCGGACTCAGCTGGAACTTTGGCGATGCCGCCGTCCAGAAGTCTTCATGACGATCATTGGGCAGTTCGAAAAGATCCGGGTCCCTGGAATCGCCCGGTATCCTGCCGTTCGGCTGAAAGTATTCAAAACGCAGGCCTGCATTGATGATCAGGTTCTCGTATTCAATACGGTCCTGGACAAAGGCACTCAGCAGCCAGGGCTTGCGGGTATAATACTCACGCTGACGGCCGTCACGGATCGGAATACCCAAACCGTCGGTGTTTGGCAATTCGATGATATTCGGCCCGGCCGGCTGCAGGCTGAACGCGTCCCGCTCGATGATATCCTGCTGGAACTCAATCCCCGCCTTGACCTGATGGATATCGTTCAGCTGGCTGGTGATATCACCTTTCAGGATGTAGGTCTGTGTGGTACGGTCCTCAACATAATTGTCCGTACCAATGATGGTGAACCTTCCCGACCCTCCGGCATAACGGGATGGAAGCTCCGATACCCTGTCGAAGTTGAAGTACCGGGGATCATCCAGGTTGTCAAAAAGTCGCTGTTCAAAATTGTTGTAACGCATGGCTGCGTTGATGTTGAAGTAGGTATTCGCGCTCGGGGTAACCGTGATCCGCAGGTTGTTGTAGAAACGGGTGCGATCATAGGATGAAATGCCTCCAGGTACGTATCGCAGCGTGTGCCCGCCACCGGCATCTCCCCCCTCTACGGAGTAGTTCCCTATCAGGTTGACCCGGAACCCGCGGAACACGTTCCACTGCAGGTTATACTGGCCCGTGAATGACGAGTATTGTTGGAGCGAAACCAGTGAGCTGTCCCTCACACCCGAATCGGTGTAATAAATCCACTGGTTGTCCTGGCTGATGATGTCGATCCACGGAAGGTCGCCATCGATGCGGTCCCCGAAGCGATTGACTGGGTCATCAACCGGCACGCGTGCGTACTGGGGGCGTCCGAAACGGTCAGTTCCCGGAAGTGTTGGCCCGTAGGGCGTGTATATATTGCGGCCGTTGAACCATCCATCCGTGCTGAAATGACGTCCGCTCACAAAGAACGTCAGCCGGTCGCGGATAATCGGTCCGGCAAGGGCAATCTCGAAATTGTACTGGTTGGATGGGCGCAGGTCTGTCAGGCTATGCGCAACGCCTTCGTAGAGATGCCTGTCAGATGTCAGATAATCCCCTGCCCAGGTACGGAACGAGCCCTGAAAGTTGTTTGTCCCGGCACGGGTGGTCACGTTTACGATCCCGGACATCGCCTGTCCAAATTCCGCATTGTAGGCACCTGAGACCACCTGAAGCTCCTCGATGTTCTGGTTCTCAATGCGCACACCCAGCGAACGGTCAAAGTCATCCGTCACCCGGATCCCGTCCACGATGTATGCCACCTCGGTAGCGCGGCCGCCGCGGATGTGGATCTGTCCGGTACTGCTCTGTGTCACCCCCGCCTGCAGGCTCAGAACGTCACCGACTTCCTGGACCGGCATGGCCTCAAGCTGCTGGCGTGATACGCGCGCCTCCGAGCTGGTACGGTCACGCGTGACCACATCGCGCGTCGCCTGGACCACCACCTCCTGTCCCTCGAACACTTCCTCCTGCATCTGAATGTCGAGGTTCGTACGCAGATCACTCTGCACCAGTACGTTCTGGATAAACTGTGTCTGGTAGCCTATGTACCGAACGACGATAGTGTAGGTGCCGGGACGCACGTTCAGGATCCGGTAGTTCCCGTTGATATCGGTGGATGCGCCCATAGTAGTGCCTTCGATCAGCACATTCGCACCGATAAGCGGATCACCATCGTTGGCGTCGGTGACCTGACCGGAGATGAATCCCGCCTGGGCAATCGCCGCGGTGCTGCCGGCAAGAAGGATCACGGTAAGTAGGAAGGCTGCGTAAACGTGTTTCATGTGTTAAAAAATCTTTGGATTCATTAGGTCACATAGAATGTCCATGACGTTTTTAATCATGCTCCTGTGTATCCGGGAGATGCCCGGTCATGGACATTTCATCTGTTTCTATCTGTTTGAAGGTCGAAATCCGGATGGAGCGTCCATGCCATGCTGAGGCATTTCATATTCATCTGGCCGTTATCAGGGTTTGGATTGGCCATCCATTCGCTTCTCGTTGGTTATCTAAATTGGAGTTCAATATCACTGATACGCTCGTAATGGACCCGGGCATCGTGCCTGTCCATCGTTTCCCTGATGATCTTCCGTCGTGCATCCATTACGTACTCTTCGGTAAGATGGTCGGCGATCAGGGGTACTGCTTCCTCAAATGTCATGGGCTGCGCTTCACGCACACCCAGACATTTAAAGAGGAAGATCACATCACTTTGCATTTCAAAAGGTCCGGCAATGTCACCGGGCCGGATGTTGGCCAGCGAGGGTGCGATGGTCCCGAAATGGGTGACCGGTGTGTAGCCGATCTCCCCTCCCGCCAGCTTGGCTTCTTCATCGAAACCGTATTTCATGAGGGCGTCATGGAACGACATGCCTCCCTGGATGGCCCGGTAGGCCTCTTCGGCCGTATCCATATCACGTACCGCCAGCTCGGCCAGGTTCACTTCCCGCGGATGCACGTAGTGGCTGCGGTTAGACTCGAATTCCTGACGTTTGGCTGCCTCCGGAATCTCGGCCTGCTCCCTGAGCACCTGCGCAAGGCGGCGGTTCAAATAGTTCTGGAACGTGTTTTCGACGGACATAGCCACCTCGGTCTCGTCGTAATGCGGACCTTCAAGGTATGTCTGCATGGCGTAGGTGCGGTAGGCAACACCTTCCACCAGGTTGCGGAAACTGCCGGCCGAACGGATATGCCCGCGGCTCTCCGGCGGTGTGAAATAGATCTCCTGCAGGAAGGTGCCCACTGTCAGGTTGAAACCGTTGTAGGAGCCGACCACACGATTATGCCAGTCACCGGGAACGCGCGCGCGAAAATCCTCCATCTCCACATCGGCCACGGGATCCAGGTGCAGGTGCCCATCCATCCGCTCCCACAACGCATCCAGCAGTTCCTGCTCGAACCGGAACCCGGCGATTACCTCATCCATATGTTCCCTTCTGCGGAGTTCGGTTTTCTGCCGGACGGCCAGATCCCGGATGCGCGATTTGTTTTCAGCGTACTGGTATTCGGTGATGATGGGCGTGGTGATGCGGTCGGTCACTTTGATGATGCTGAAGCCGCGGGTTGTGCGCACCGGCTGGGATATCTCACCGACGGGCAGGGAGTATGCCACCGATTCAAATCCGACATCCATATCGTCGACCGTGAAATAACCCAGGTCGCCGCCCGACTCACGGAGCGAACGGGACTCAAAAACTTCTTTTGCGAGCTCCTCGAACGAAACGCCATCGACGATAAGCTGATAGAGCGAATCGGCTGTCTGGCGATCGGGGGCATACAGGTGGGATGCGCGCAGATGGGTGTTGTACCGCAGGAACAGGTTCTGCAGGTCGCGCTCCTCGACGCTCACCTCACGGGCGATGTGCCGGCGCTTGAATTCGTCCATCACAACCTGGCGGTAGATCAGGTTTTTGCGGAAGGTACCCTCATGGTCCTCATGCCAGTTGTTATCCACCCCGTACTGCACCACCGCGTAGAAGTTGACCCGCTGGTCCAGGATTTCCCTGAGAAGGGTCGGTGTCACGTTCAAACCACGACCCGACCGCTCGAACACATGCTGGAAGGCGCCCAGGAACTCCTCGTCGCTTACCTGGTAGGAACCGATTTCGGCCAGCGGCTCCGGTTTTTCCTCTTTCACCTCCCTGGAACAGAACGACAGCACCATCACCATCGCAACGGCCACCAAAACGGCCGGGAAAGAGACAACATCCCTGCGAAATAAGAATTCTGACATGGCAATCTGTAACTGTGGAGGAATCGGAAATCAGCGTTTTATGCTAATATGACGCAATTGTTACCGAAATATAATGAAAGCGCTTACATTTTCAAAGGGTTTCAGAAAGTTTTTTTATAGAATGATAGCGCTTACTTCGAGCTCCCCGCGCAGGAATCGCAGTTTTTGAAATTTCCCTGGAAACCCTTCCAGAAGTTACAAAAAGAACATGGCACTCTTTTGCAAAATACGGCAGTTATCAGGCCCGGCAGCGGTCGCACCAATCTCCCGGTTTGCACCAGAAGTTAGCCGGCGATGAAATTAATCACGCCCTCGGGAGGCCATATGCAGGCCAACACGATGGTCAATCCACCCTTTGACCGATCAAGATCACGCCTCTGATTCGGCCGGCTGCCTCTTCCCGTATCGCGAGACCACATAATCATCCAGCATCTTGCGGAATGTCTCTCCGATGCGGTCACCGGTGAGCGTGGAATGGTGCTCGCCGTCGATGTACACCGGCGCCTTGGGCTCCTCGAACGTGCCCGGCAGCGATATGCCGATGTTGGCGTGCTTGGACTCGCCCGGACCATTCACCACGCATCCCATTACGGCAACATTCATATCCTCCACACCTGGATAGACCTTGCGCCAGATGGGCATCATCTCCACGATGTAATTATGGATCTCGTCGGCCAGTTCCTGGAAGTAGGTGCTCTTGGTGCGCCCGCAGCCAGGACACGCCGCCACCTGCGGGATGAAATTTCGGATCCCAAGCGACTGCAGGACCTGCTGGCACACGCGCACCTCCTCGGTGCGGTCCCCGTTGGGCATCGGGGTGAGCGAGACCCGGATGGTTTCACCGATACCCTGCTGCAACAGCACCGACAGCGCCGCCGAACTGGCCACCATGCCCTTCATGCCCATGCCGGCTTCAGTAAGCCCAAGATGCAGCGGATAATCCATCAGCTTCGACAGCCGCGTGTAGGCTTCAATGAGATCCTGTACGCCGGAAAGCTTGCAGCTGACGATGATCTTGTCCGACGGCAGCCCCACCTCCTCGGCCAGGGCTGTAGACCGCATGGCACTCTCGATCATGGTATCCATCATCACCTCCTTGGCCGATTTGGGCTCGGGAAGCATGCTGTTCTTGTCCATCTGCTCGGCCAGCAGCTGCTGATCCAGCGACCCCCAGTTCACGCCGATACGCACGGGCTTGTCCCACTTGATGGCCTGCTCAATGATGGTCACGAAATTCTTGTCGCGCGAGCGCGTGCCGGTGTTGCCGGGGTTGATCCGGTATTTGGCCAGCAGTCGCGCCGTCTCCGGATACTCGGTGAGCAGCACGTGCCCGTTGAAATGGAAATCCCCGATAATCGGCACGTTCACCCCGCGCTTGTCGAGCCCCTCGACGATTGCCGGCACGGCCTGGGCCGCCTCCTTGTTGTTGACCGTGATGCGCACAAGCTCCGAGCCGGCCGCAGCCAGACGGTGCACCTGCTCAATGGTTTCGGGGATGTCGGCCGTATCGGTGTTGGTCATCGACTGGACCACGACCGGGGCGTCGCCGCCCACGGTCACGTTGCCGACCTTCACGGCAATGGATTTTCTGCGTTCTATCACGTCTTTTATGAGATTGGGTTGGATGGATGATTGGGTGGATAACGGGGCTTGCCCAGGTCACATCAAACGGGCACTAACTTATTCGTGCCAACCGGACAAGGCATTAACCGGACAAGGCATTAACCGGACTTCAGCATACCAAACTTCAATTCTTCCTGCTTAGTTCAAACAGCAGGCGTTTTTCTTCAGCGGTCAGCCCTTCGTATCCCGATTTGGAGATTTTGTCCAGGATGCGGTCCAGCTCCTCCTGGCTGTACTCCTCCACGATCTCGGCGTCCGTCACTTTGCGCATGGACGGGTTCCGCGGTGCGGATGTGGAAGCCGCCCGTGGCGACGAGCCCGAAAAACTTCCAGACGACCGGCCCTCACCGGGCTCTTTCCTGCGACGGAAACGCTGCCGGAACTGCTCGATCCATAGGTCATAATGATAGCCCTGCAGGTACAGCTTCAGCAGCACATAGCCGCTCAGCGCCCCGCCCAGGTGCACGATGCGCGCCACATTATCGCCCGCCGAAATCAGCAGCAAATCAATGGCAATCAGTCCGGCCACCAAAAACCGCGCCTGTATGGGCGGCAGAAAGAGCAGCATAATGGGGATGCGGGGAAACAGCATGGCAAAGGCCACCATCATCCCGAATACCGCGCCGGAAGCACCGATGGTTATGGTTGCCGGAAAGAACGGGCTGAAGACCAGGTTGATCAGCGCCCCGCCGATCCCCGATCCGAAATAGATCACCAGAAAGTTGCGCGGACCCAGCTGCTCCTCGACCGGACGCCCCATCCACCAGAGCCAGAGCATGTTGAACGCCACGTGCAGCACCGATCCGTGGAAGAACATGTAGGTGACCAGGCGCCAGGGTTGCAGCACCGAGGTCTGCCACTCAGGAATGAAACCGAATACGCCGATGATCCCATTGGCCAGCCCTCCCATCCCGAAGGTGAACATCAGCGATTGCACCACGAAGATCACCACGTTGAGCAGCAGGATCACACGCAGTGCGCGCGGCAGGCCGAGGTAGCCCCGCTTCAGTGCACTCCCAAAACTGTCGTCATACACGGACATGGCCGGTTCCTTCACATTTTAATTGATACTGTTACAATCCGTTCCGCTGACATGCACAGCCGATTCTTGAACGTACCGCGCTACCCTGCTTCCTGCTCACTCGTACCTGCCTGGAATGCGCCACAGCTTGATCAGCAAGAAGCCGACCACCATGCCGCCGAGGTGGGCGAAATGGGCGATGCCGGTCTGCAGGCTCGTTACGCCGCTGAACAGTTCCAGCGCACCAAAAATGAGTACGAAGTATTTGGCCTTGATCGGAATGGGCAGGAAAATGAGGAAAATCGGCCGGTTCGGGAACATCATGGCAAAGGCAAGCAGGATACCATAGACCGCGCCGGACGCTCCCACCATCGGCACGTTGGCTCCGGTGACCAGAATGTGGATCAGCGCCGCACCGATTCCCGTCAGAAAGTAGTAGGTCACAAAACGCTTTGTGCCCCACAGGTTCTCGATGCTCTGCCCGAACATCCACAAGGCAAACAGGTTGAAGAAAATATGGGCAAAGCCACCGTGCAGGAACATGTAGGTGACGAACTGCCAGGGCATGAAATTGTGGTGGCTAAGTGGCCATAACGCCCCCAGACCGAAAACATACTGGCTCAGACCCGGCGTCATCAGGGCCAGAAACACCAGAAGGTTGATGATCAGCAGGTGTTTGACTGCCGGAGGGAACAGCGAAAAGCTGGTGGGTTGATAGTGATTGCTCAAATCAGCTTGGATTATGTGGTACTGTCAATAAATATCAAGTTTACAATATAAGGGTTATTCACGGGAAATGCCCGCCTGCGACTGCTCCCGCACCACCCTCCAGTAGGCGTTGATACCGCCCAGGGTGACGCCCGGTATGCCCTGTCCGGGATAGACCGTGTCGCCGGTGAGGTACCAGCCCTTGAACGGTGTGCGCGCCGGCGGCCAGTCCAGAAGCGACCTCTTCATGCTCTGCGGAATGCCCCCCACCCTGCCGCGGTGCCGGTTCACCCAGTTCTGCCATGTCACCGGAGTGCCCTCAAACTGCACCTGCACGTTTTCCTTTCGGAAACCCGGCAGTCTTGCTTCCAGAATGTCCAGAATAGCCTCACCCGTCTCGGACTTGGCCCGGTCGTACTCTTCCGGCTTGCCAAACCACGTGTCCGTTTCGGTGTGGCACGATATGTTCAGGACCCGGAAACCCTCCGGCGCCCGTACCGTGTCGCCGCGCGCGGAAATGCTCACAAAAAGCGACTCGGCACCCGTGTGCGGCATGGGCCGGTCCAGGTGGATCTGGTGGTGCAGGGTAAGATCGTCAGGAAACGTATCCTTGACCGCCATACCCATCACAAAAGCGCCCCAGGCGTGCCGGAACCTTGCGGCCTGTTTTTCGAACCACTCTTTGCGCTCACCGCCGGACAGAGCCGGCAGGTTCCAGACCGGAAGGTTTGTGACCACCTTGCGGGTGAAGAATCGGGAGGATGTGGTGCTGACCACATAGGCGGCTTCGGCCGGCATGTTTCCATCGGCGATACCGGGCGTTTCGTCGCTGTCGGCGTCAACGTCATGCTTATCCTCAAGATACTCGTCCCGGCTCTGTATGCTCACGACCTTGCTTTTGCAGCGCACATCACTGCCCCGTGACCGGATGTACTCCTCCAGCGCCTGCACCATTTTGAGCAGCCCGCCCGGCACATAGTAGTTGGTGCAGCTGGTGTAGGTAAGCCCGGGCGCGCCGAACAGGAACGGGGTGTCGCCGCTTTTGCTCTGCGCGGTGATCATGAGCTGTTCATCGATGAACGACCGGAAGGCGGGTGTATCCACCCCGCAAGATTTCATCACGCTCTGCACCGAGCGGAAGGCGAAGCGCAGCATCGGCATGTCCGCCAATCGATTGCGAAATGCCAAATCCACCCACTCCTGCAGCCCTTGCGGCGGAAAGTAGACGTTCTTTTCCGATATTCGCCAGACGGTGTCGCTGACCTGGAATGCCAGTTCCCAGAAACGGCGCTGCCCGGATTCGTTGCCAAACGCACGCACCGCCTCGGCGATCCATTTTTCGCGGTCGGAGTAGCGGGTGACCTCCTCGCCGTTCATCCGCACGGTCATTGGTGGATCGATCGGCTCCTTGGGCAGGGTGATGCCGAGCATCTTCTCCAGCCGGGCCAGCGGCTGATGTTCGTCGAAGCCGATGAGCGTGGTGGCACCCGATTCAAAAACGAACCCCTTGCGCGGATAGGAGGAGCTGCATCCTCCGGGCAGATGGGATGCTTCCAAAACCAGCACACGGAAGCCATCTCGGGCCAGCAGGGACGCGGTGGTAAGGCCGCCCATTCCGGAGCCGACCACTATGACATCGTAAACAGGATAACGCTGTGTGCTCATGCTGAACCTAACAACGCCAATTGCTTTCCCGTTCGGCTCTTTCCTGTTCGGGCGCGGTGGTTTAACCGGATAGTCCTGAGGGTGCTTTTCTCCCGGGGTGGATGACAAATCACCCTGTGACAGCGGCTTGCTTGCCGGCCTGCAGCACCGGCTCGGCCACCGGCGTGTCGCTTTCGATCATGCCGTCGCGCAGGTTGATGATCCGGCGGCTGTGCTGGGCCACGTCCTGCTCGTGCGTCACCACGATAATGGTGTGTCCGGCGTCGTAAAGATCCTCGAACAGACGCATGATCTCCTCGCCCGTTTTGGAGTCGAGATTTCCCGTGGGCTCGTCGGCCAGAAGAATGGACGGGTTGTTGACCAGTGCCCGGGCAATGGCTACCCGCTGGCGCTGCCCGCCCGAAAGCTCGTTAGGCTTGTGGTCCACACGGTCGGTCAGGCCCACGCGGTCCAGCACCTCCAGCGCGCGCTTTTTCCGGTCCGAGGAGCGTACCCCGGCATAGATAAGCGGAAGCTCCACATTTGCCAGACAGTTGGATCGCGGAAGCAGGTTGAACGTCTGGAAGACGAAACCGATTTCGCGATTGCGCACTGCCGCCAGGTCGTTGTCGGTCAGGTGGCTGACATCCTGCCCGTTCAGGTGGTAGGATCCTGTGGTGAGCGTATCCAGGCATCCGATGATGTTCATCAGGGTGGACTTGCCGGATCCGGACGGGCCCATGATGGAGACATATTCATTCTTTTTTATGTCGAAGTCCACTCCCCGGAGGGCATGTACCTTCTGGGTACCCATGATGTAATCCTTGGTGAGGTCGCGGATGGAAATAATGGCGTTCTGATTCATGGTGCGAAATGGTTTATTGACTGTCTGGTTCAATTTCTGGAAGTGGTCACCCGGATGGCGTCACCGTCCTGCAGCACCCTTGAGACGATGCGGTAGTTGCCGGAGACGATCTCATCGCCGATCGAAAGCCCGCCGATCACATGGATGTGCCGGTCGTCGCTGATGCCTGTTTCCACCTGGACCATCTCGGCCTTGCCGTCAGCAACACGGAAAACCACGCGGCGCAAGTCTTCCCTGCCGATGCGGTCAGTCTCTGCGGTATCCGGGTTGACCAGGCTCATGTCACGCATGGTCACGGCCTGCAGCGGTATAGATGCCACGTTCACCTCACGCAGCGTCTCGATATCAACCGTAGCGGTCATGCCCGGCTTGAAGCGGGCGATGGGCTGCGGGATGGCGACCTCGCTGCCTGCGATCTTTATCTGCTCTTCGGGAATACCATCGCCGTCGCCGGTAATGTTATGCGGACTCAGGATACGTATTTTGATCGGGTACTCGGTGATCTGCTCGGCTGTACCCTCGCCCCGGGTCACGGCGGAATTGGCGATCTCCGTCACCAGACCGATGAACTGACGGTCGGGATAGGCATCCACATCGATGCGGGCCGTATCGTTCTCCGATACATAGACAATGTCATTTTCATTGACGTTGACGCGCACTTCCATCTGCTCCATTCGGGCAACGCGGAGCATCTCGGTACCGGCCATCTGGATGCTGCCCACTACGCGCTCACCACGCTCCACACTCAGCCTGCTAACGGTTCCGGTCATGGGCGCGCGGATGGTGGTCTGGCGAAGTTCTTCTTCAATGCGGCGAAGCTGCGCCCTGGCGTTTTCCACCTGGAAGGAGCTGGCGTTGAAACTGGCCTGCTCGGCTTCGAAGCTGCGACGGGCGTTCTCGTATTCAAGCTGCGAGAGCATGTTCCGCTCAAAGAGGGCACGTTTTTGCTCATGCTCGTTCTTGGCGCGCAGCATAGACGCCCGGTTCTGCTCCATGCGGGCTTTTTGACCGAATAGTGTGGCATTAGCTTCGTCAAGGCGGGCCTGTATAATGTCGGGGCGTATGCGCAGCAGCACATCTCCCTCATGGACAAAATCCCCCTCACGTACATTCAGTTCCACGATCTCACCCGAAACGTCAGGTGCAATCTTGACTTCCACCTCCGGCTGGATGCGTCCAGTAGCCGTTACAATACGCGTAATCGTGCGCTCGCTGACAACGGAAGTTTCCACCGGATGCCCGCCGGTATCGCCGCCAATCCAGCCGGCAGCTCGTCCTATTACGATTAGCAGTACAAATGTAATGATAAGCACGCCAATGATTAGCCAGAATCGCTTGTTCTTTCCTTTTTTCGATGCCATATTTCGGAGGTTTTTCCTTCAATATTTTTTGTTTCACTGCCTTGTCTTACGCACAGCGGCTCTCAAGGTTACATGAAAAACCCCGTTCGAATGGAACGGGGTTTGGAGAAACTTAAGAGTGATACCCGGCAGACCGATATAATCAGTTCGATAGCGCATCTATTTCGAAATCCTCGGTAATGCGTCCCAGGAAGAAATCCAGCACTTTTTCCTGGAAGATGAACTGGTACATGGCCTGGACTCGATTTGAGCTGGCTCGAATGAACTCGTTATTGGCGTTGGTGAGCTCTATGAGGGTCGCGCTTCCCACGTTGTAACGCTCTTGCTCGGTTTCATAGGCCTTTTCTGCGGCAATCAGCGCTTTTTCGGTCGCTTCAAGCTCTTTGGCATAGCCCATATAGTCGTTGTATGCCTGCTGGAGCTCAAGGAACACCTCCTGGCGGAAATCCTCCAGGCGAAGTTCGGCATTGCGGTAATCGATGCGACGCTGCTCGATCTGGTTGCGGGTCTGCCAGCGGTTGAAAATGGGGATGCTGACGTTGAAGCCAATCTGCCTGTTGATGTTGTTATCGAAAAACTGGTCGGAGAACGGGACCACGGTACCCTGGATCTGGTCGCGCTGCTGGTCGCTGTATGCTGTTGAAAGTGAGGCGGACATGCTAAGTTGCGGCACCCTTCCGGCCTGGCTGATGCTCAATTCATGCCGTGCCTGCTGCAATTCCAGCTCCGAGGCGCGATAGTCCCGGCGGTTCATCAGTGCAAGGCTGATCATCTCGCGCAGATCGTAATCCCTGACAACAATTTCCTCTTCCTGAATACCGGGGGCGACGAATTCGAACTCTTCCAGCGGGTCGAGCTGAAGCAGGCGCGAGAGGCGGAGTTTGTTCAGGTTCAGGACATTTTCACTCTGGATCACGCTGAGTTCGCTGTTGGCAACCACCGATTCCTGACTGTACTGGTCAACAATGGGACGCATGCCAACCTCGACCTGCGCCTGGACCTGCTCAAGCTGTTTGCGGCTGGCTTCCAGGTTTTCACGGTTGATGTCCAGCAGTTCGCTGGCAAGAAGCACGTCCAGGTACCGGGCGGCGGCTTCGAAAATGATCACTTCACGGGTGCGCTGGTAACGCTCCTCGGCGCTTTCCATGCCCAGCCGGGCGCTGCGCAGCTGGTTGATGTTCCGGAATCCATTGAACAATACCACATTGGTGGATACGCCCGCGCTCAGGTTATTGGTGGTAAAGTCGTCGAAAGTAAGCGTTTCCTGAACAAACTGACGTCCAATACGGCGTGTTCCACCAAAACTGGCGTTCAGATTGGGAAGGAACTCGGCACGCTGGCGCCGGTACTGGCTTTCCGAGCGGTTTATATCGCTCCGGCTCAGTTCGATGTCAATACTGTTGTCCAGAGCAATCTGGATGGCTTCCTCAAGGGTGATGGTGCGCACCTGTTGTGCGGCTGCGGGGACAGATATGCAGAGAAACAGGATGAGGGCTGTAGTAAAATATTTCATCTGTTTAAAAATTTTGATTTATGAGGTCAGATAGAATATTCATGACAATTTTGATCATACGACTGTGTGTCAGTGCTTCGATCATGAATATTTCATGTGTTTAAAAATTTTGATTTACAAGGTCACATAGAATATTCATGACCATTTTAATCATACCTCTGAGAGTCCTGGATGCGGTCATGGTCATTTCATCAGTTCTTGTTTATAACAATGGATTGTGGGAGTAATTCCGGTAATGGTGATGTCTTCTTAGACGATAACGAACACATTTGGTTGCAAAAAAGTTACCGCGGATGTCACTCCTCTTTTTTGCTGTGCTGATCAATGGCTTCTTCCACTCGCTGCATCACATAGCGAACAGCCCTTTGTGTGACCAATTTCTTGAATTCGTCGGCCAGAAGCGAAGAAAAGCTGTTGGTGGAAGGCTCCCTGACGACGGTTGCCGTCTCCTCGACGAGGTTTTCACGGGAGCGTCGCCCCCCTCTTTTTGCCAGCAGGAAACCAGCCAGAAGTGCCGAACCCACCAGATGCAGAGGGTATTTGTCCACCCAATAGCGCAGGCGCGCACGGTCGGCCACGCTGTGGCGGACTTCCCTGAGGGAGGATTCTATCTCTCCCTGGATCTGCTCCATCTCCTGCTTGAGTTCCAATTTCCGGGCCTTAAGCTCTTTCATTTCCCTGGACTTTGGGTGATTAGTTTCCATCCTGTCTCATTCCTGTGGCTTTTCTGTTTTTCTGCCGGCGGTGTTGGCAGCGTCACCGGTATCCCCTTGCTCCTGGCCGGTATTTGCCTCATCGTCAAACTGGCTCATCTGCTCCTGGAAATCCTTCATGAACTGGTTGAGCATCCTGTCACGTGTGCGCGTTACCATGGACCGGGGGCGCCGCAGGAAGAGCATGATGCCAATGATGATTATTGGCAGTGATACAAGGACGAAACCCACTCCCTCGCTGCCTATCAGGTCGCCAACAAGTTTGGAGGCCGCGAAGAGGATGAGGATGAGTCCAAGTGCCAGAAAGAGCACGCCTGTCACCCGGTACATCGCATGGGTGATAAGGCTGGCAATTCGCTCCCCCATCTCCAGGGTGAAGAGCTCTATCCGCTTCTCCACCAGCGCCTTGAATTCTCCGGGAAGCTTTTTAAGTTTGTCGGCAAGGGAATCGAATTCTTCCGGACTCATTCGTTTCAGCTCCTTCTGATCATTTTTCCGAGGAGAAAACCGGCTACCAGCGCTATGCCTACGGAACCGACCGGGTTCTTCCTGACCATTTCGGCCAGCCGGGCTTTTGCTTCCTGAATTCTTCTCTGGGTGGCTTCGTCTTCCCAGGTCTCCTGTGCCTGGAGTGCCAGTCTTTCAATGGTTTCCAAGATGGGATTCATAACACTCAGTATAAGTTATCTGTTGCCAGGTGTCGCGACTGAAAAGCCTGACTTTCTTACATGGATCAAGGCTTTCAACGCAATCTGTTACCATGTAAGAAAATACAGAATTCACCAACAAAAGCTAATCCTGCATTACGGTGGCTGCTCACACGGCGTATCTACTCGAAGCGCAGGCTTTCGATGGGATCGAGCCGGGCTGCTTTCCAGGCCGGATAAACACCAAACACCACACCGATCACCGTCATTCCTATGATGCCCGCAAAAATAGCGAAAACGGGGAGTACGAACGTGGTATCCATCATGATAACCAGGATGTTGCCGGCAAGTATGCCCAGGAACATACCGATGAGCCCGCCCAGCTGGCAGACAATCACCGCTTCGGTGAGGAATTGGACCACAATGCTTTTCCTGTTGGCACCTACCGCTTTTCTGATCCCGATCTCCCTTGTGCGCTCTGTCACCGAGACCAGCATGATGTTCATTACCCCGATACCTGCCCCGAGCAGCGCAATGCCGCCGACCACAAAACCGAAGAGGTACAACACACCGGTAAAGTCGGCAAATACACCCCTGAGCGATTCATTGGTCTCAATTTCGAAGTCGTTGTCGCGGTCGGGAGGCACCTGGCGGATGATGCGCAGCAGGCCTGTGGCCTCATCCACCGTCTCATTGATCATCATGACCGATGGCGCCCTGATCTGAAGGCTGATGTTCCGTTCGCGCCCATATACCGAGGCCAGTCTTGTATAGGGGATCAGTACAAAGTTGTCGAGGGTCTGACCGAAAGCCGCGCCTTTGGCCTCGATAACACCGACCACCGTGTAAAACTGGCCGTCGATGCGTACACGCTCTCCAAGGGCATTGCGGTTGCGGAACAGGTTGTCGCGAATATCGGCGCCTATCAGTACGAAAGAACGCGCATCCTCCACATCGTCCCTGGTAAAGTCACGGCCCTCTTCTATGTTGTAGGCATTGTTGGAGACCCAGAATTCGTTGCTCCCCCGGATCTGTACGTTGGGTTCGGTGGATGATTCGCCGTGGTAGACACGCGTATTGCGGAAAACCACATTGGGTGATACGGAACGGGACAGCTCGGCCATATCCCGGTAGCGCTCAAACTGGCGGAAAGTGATGGGCTCGCGGGCGGTGCGGCCATGCTGGCCATTGACTATAATGCTGGGACGGGTGGTGACGTTGATCACATCGCTACCCATCAGCGTCATGGTGTTCTGGAAAAAGTTGTCGATGACCTTGACGGCGGTGGAGGCGCTGATCACGGCAAAGACCCCGACAACGATGGCAAGCAGGGTGAGCGCCGCCCGGGTCTTGTTGGACCCGAGTGCACTGAATGCCATTTTTATGGTTTGCCACAGATTCATGCGTGTTCCTCAGAAGTAGCGAAGTGATTCGATGGGGTCGGATTTTGCAGCCTTGTTGGCCGGAAGGAAGCCGAAAATAAGCCCCGTAATAGTGGTGATCACAAAAGCCAGCACGACCGTCTGGACTCCCAGGTGGGCCACAAAGTACTGGTTGATGACATAAACGGCCACTCCTGACAACATGATGCCCAGGATACCGCCAATGAAGCAGATGACCACCGATTCGGTCAGGAACTGCAGTAGCACTTCCCGGTACCGGGCGCCCACAGCCTTTCGGATTCCGATCTCACCGGTGCGCTCCTTAACCGATACGTACATGATATTCATGACGCCGATCCCGCCCACGAACAGAGAAAGTGCGGTAAGGAATATCCCTACCCCGTAGATGGCGCCGGTCATGGCCCGGTATTGCTGCTCGAACATTTCAAGCCGATTGACGGCAAAATCATTGTCCTGCTCAGGGCCAAGCTGCCGGATCTGCCGCATGATGCCTTCCACCTCATACTGACCCTCCCGCAGGCCGGCATCGTCTTCAAATTTTACGCGGATGGCGACACCGTGACGCAGGCTGTACATATAGCGGTACGTGCCAATAGGGATAATCGCCACATTGTCGAAGCTCTGGATACCCAGGAAGTTGCCCTGTCTTTCAAGCACCCCGATAACCTCGAAGCGACGACCGCCGATGCGCACCCGGTGTCCGATCGGGTCGCGCCACTGGAACAGGGCCTCTGCCACATCGCTTCCCAGCACCACCACGTTGCGACCGTTGTGGTCTTCCTCTTCAGTAAAAAACCGTCCGTCGGCTATTTCGACCGAGGATGTAAGTTCGTACGATTGGGTCACGCCCTCGATCTGAACCCCCTCGGCCACCCGGTCCTCAAAACTGACCCGTTGGTTCCAGCGCGATGCTTCGGCGGAAACAGCGGTGGCGTACTGGCTGCGGCGGGCAATCTCATCGGCATAGGCAACCTCCATCTCACGCCGGTTGACGTAATCCCACCACCGGTACTCGCCGCCAAAGCCCCAGGGCCACTTCTGGATGAAAATCACATCCTGTCCCAGCATGGACATGCTGGACTCGAAGGACCTGTTGATGCCGTCTATAACGGTTACCATGGTCGTGACCATGACGATCCCTATGACGATGCCGAACGTAGTCAGCCCCGAGCGCATCTTGTTGCTCCAGATGGCATAGAGCGAGAGCCGGATCCCTTCAATAATGCTGCGGAAAAGCATGTGGCAAGGTAGATATGAAATTAGAATATGAGCTTATATACGAAGTTACTGCGGTTTCGTTTCAAAAAACATGCGATTGCATAAAAACCCGCCTTTTCGGAGATTGCACATGAGAAAAAATCCACCCGAAAACGAGTCTTTATGAACCTGGATGTACTGGCCATTGCGGCCCACCCTGATGATGTGGAACTGTGCTGTGCCGGCACGCTGGCGGCCCTTGCCCGGCAGGGAAAGAAGGTTGGTGTGCTGGATCTGACGCGCGGCGAGATGGGTACGCGCGGGACCCCGGAGCTAAGGCTTCGGGAGGCGCAGGATGCTGCCGAAATCCTCGGGCTGGCGGTGCGCGAGAATGCCGGTCTGCCCGACTGCGGACTGGACAACACCCTGGCGCACAGGGAGGCCATCATCCGCTTCGTGCGGCGGTACCGCCCCGAAGTCTGCTTTGTAAATGCTCCGGAAGACCGCCACCCGGACCACAGAAATGCGGCGCTTCTGACGCTGGATGCCCTGTTCTACAGCGGCATTGCCAAACTCCCCGTGGCTGATGCGCCACCGGAGCCCTGGCGCCCGCGCCACATCCTCCATTTCATGCAGCACTGGCCGTTTCCCCCCACGTTCGTGTTTGACATCACCGAGACCATCGAGATAAAGGAGAAAGCGATAAGGGCATTTGCGTCACAGTTCGATGTGGGAGAGGATGATGACGGTCCGAAAACGTATGTGTCGAGCAGGCGGTTTTTTGAGGCGTTGCGCGGACGTGCACGGGAGTATGGCCAGCAGATCGGCGTCACGTTCGGCGAGCCGTTCCTGTATCATGGCGGGCCGGTACCACTGAACAGCCTGGATGTGCTTTTCTCATCGAAACCTGATCGGTAGCATCTGAAGTTTTTTCGACGATTATGGTGACACCCGTAGCTTAGGGACGCTATTGATGATTCCCGAATCTTGCGCACGAAAAGGGTTCACCGGATTGTGTCACTCATCATCACTATTGGGCTCATCTTCACCGCCCTCATCAGCCTGCCTGCGGTTTCTGCGATCGGTATCCTCTCCGGAACGACGGTCCATCCTGGGGGCATAACGCTCGCGCCAGGTCGCCATCTGCTCTTCGGAGAGAATGGCCTCAAGTTCGTTTTCCAGTTGCTCACTAAGCTCTCTGTGTCTCTGGTGCAACTCCCTCTGCGGAATTACTACTTCCTCGCGCACATCGTTGCGGTGAGACTCCAATATGGAAAAGAAACTGTCCGCTTCTTCTTCGGTGAGGTCCAGGTCACGGATAAGCCGCAACCGGAAACGGCTGATCGCTGTGCTTTCACCGTCATCTGGTGTCCGGGATCGCCACAGGCGGCGGCGTTCCGACCGATCCGCGTCCATATCCATCTCAGGCGCATCCTGAGCGCGCTCCTCCTGGCTGCGATACCGTCTTTCGGGCGCCGCATCCTCGGTTTCTCCATCCGTTCTGACGCGGGCTGGCCGATCCGCGGCCGTCTCCTGTACGGCGCCAGTTTCTTCGGCGGGCTCAGTGGATTCAGGATGTTCGATAACCTCCCGGTATCCCTGACCTGTTCCCGGGCCTTCCCTGCCTGCCATACCAGCACCTTCACCGCGACCGTCTCCATCACCGGCACCCCGGCGTTCCCTGGCCGGTGCCAGTGCTTCGGGCGCAGCTTCTGCTGCTGGCGGAGCCGGAGCTGCAAGATCATTGCCGGCGATATCATCCGCAACTGTGTACAGCTGACCGGCGGTGCGGCCTTGCATCGTTCCGTGCATCAGGTAACCCGCACCCAGTCCAAGCACAAAAGTGAGGACGAATGCCAGCGCGATAGTTCCTTTTGGATTTTTGCTCATGGTATTTCCGTTTCATTCCATCGTTTGCGGCGGCATGCTTCTGAGTTGCGGGGGCCGTTTCGGAGTCCGCTGCATGTCCGTGAAAAAATATCTGTTCTACAGATCTTCGTAGAGCCAGTGATTAAGTTCAGGCATCTGTTGCTGTTCCGTGCCAAGGTACCGTGTCATCTCGTCGCGGGAACTTGCGGATACATCCTCCGAAGAGCCCATCTGCAATCCTGTCAGCAGCACGATGAGGACTAACCCGACGGTGAGCACATAACGGCGGAAAAGCTGCCAGACCAGATGCTCCAGTGCCATCTGCGACCCGCCTTCAGCCTCGCGGCGCTGGTGGAACCTTCGGATGGCCTCGCCGTCCGGCTGCTCCGCCCGCATCTCCGCAAAGAGGCCTGGGACGCCTTCGCCGGACTGCCGCATCATCCACTGGTGATCCTTCCAAAGCTGCGGGTCATGCGCCCGCACCTCTTTTTCAAGCCGCTCCAGCTCGTCCCGCGACAGGAGCCCGTCCTGCGCGTCAATCAGCCGTTCCCGGAGGCGTTTATTTGTATCGTTTTTGTCCATATGCTTACTCTTCTTCCGATTCGGGATGCATTCCCAGTTTTATCAATTCATCCTTGAGCCGTTGCCGGGCAGTGAACAGCCGGCTTTTGACAGTGCCCACGGCCAGGTTTTCAACATCGGCGATCTCGTCGTATGACATGCCTTCCAAATCCCGCATGGTAATAATAAGGCGATCTTTGTCGGCAAGCCGGGCCATGGCCGTCCGCAACAGCTGCTGCTGTTCGCGCCGGTCCAATGCTTCGTCGCCGGATTCGTTCGCACGGTAATCATCGGGCTCGGTTTCGGCCTCGCTCCACCAGAAAATGCGCCGCTGGATCTTGTCGCGCCGGAGCGCATCCAGCACGGTATTGCGTGCGATCTGATACGTCCAGGTATATAAACTGCTGCTGCCATTGTAAAGATGGCGTTTCTTGTAAACTTTCAGGAAGCTGTCCTGAGTGAGATCCTCCGCGTCCAGCCCGGTATTGAACACCATGGAGCGCACCATGCGGAAGATCCGCGGATAGAAATCCGGGACCTGCCGGTCCAGTTCGTGCTCTGTAAGTGGTACTGGCCTGTGGGTTTCGTTCTGCAAGGAAATATCATCCGGAACGCTCCGCTAGTGACGTGATTGCCATATTGTGATGCGTATTGCTGGAAAACCGAACCTTGAAGACCGGCTTTCACAATCTTATACGACCCAGCCGGACATCGGTTCGCTGTTCCGTGAAATAAACGTCAGCGCCTGTCAGATGCCGGCTGCGGCATGTTGCATCAGTATCAATGGGTCACACACCTCTAAGGAACTTCCGGATCACTTGGTTAGTGTGGTGGTTAACGGTGGAAGATATCACGCTTTGAGATATTTTTCGGGGATGATTTCCCTGATTTTCTGCAATTGAAACGGGTGGATGTGGTTGTTGCCCGTCACGATGCGCCGGCCAAAGAGCCAGTCGTCGCCGCCGGTCCAGTCGGTCACCACGCCTCCCGCCTCGAGTATCAGCAAGCTGCCGGCGGCCACATCCCAGGGCGAAAGCCCGTACTCGAAGAAACCGTCGCAGCGCCCGGCCGCCACAAGGCAGAGGTCAAACGCGGCGCTGCCGGGTCGGCGCACACCTTGCGTGTCGTGCATGAACGCCTTGAAAAGATCCAGGTACGCATCCACAAGACCCAGATCACGGTATGGAAAGCCGGTGGCCAGCAGTGAATCTTCGGGGCGTTTGATGTCGGAAACCGTGATTTTCTCGCCGTTGAGCCAGGCGCCCTTGCCGGCCTCGGCCGTGTACCATTCGTCGCGGCAGACCTCCAGGACCAGGGCGGTCTGGGGGCGGCGGTTTTCCCACATGGCGATGGAGACGCAGTAAATGGGCAGGCCGTGCGCGAAGTTGGTGGTGCCGTCGATGGGATCGATGATCCAGGTGCGGCGGTCGGTGAGCGCCGTCTCGCTGGCGGATTCCTCGGCAAGGATGGCGTCGCCGGGGAAGGCCTCACTGATGACCTTGATGATCTCCTGCTCGGCGTTTTCGTCGGCTTCGGTGACCAGGTCGTGCTTTCCCTTGAGGCCAATGTCCATACGGGACCGGTTGTTGTCGTACCAGGTGATGACCTCTTTTGCTTTTTCGGCCGCCTTGCGCGCGGTTTCGAGTGCTGGTGATTCCATTACATAAATGATTTTGCGGTTTTGTGGAGGCGGCTGGTTTGTGTCGCAGTGGCTTTATCCGCCGGACCTGCGTCAGGGTTCCGGAAACAGGGTTTCCGTTGCCTCCGTTTCATGCCGTCTGAGTTCGTCGTTCGCTTTTTTGATCCATTGCTGGATCTCTTTTTTCTCTTCTGCCGGAGCGGATGCGTACCGGTTCCGGAATTCGTCTTTTTTCCGTTCAAAATAGTGGATTTTGAGCGATTTCAACGCTCCACGAGCCGTTTTCACGGGATCGGCGTCGCGGTGGACGGCCACGCCGCGCTTCCTCATGCCCAGCTCGCTGACCCAGTGACGCTGCAGTACGATCTCCCCGACCAGGCCGGGATAGGGGTGCTCCCTGCGGCTGTACGTGTCGACGGATACCGGATCGCCCTTTTCATACTGCCGGAGGATGTCGGCGTAGAACTCACGCAGCTCCGGATCTTCAAAATGCACTTCCCCGCAGTGGCTTCCAATGAAGATGATCAGGCGCTCGCCGAAAGTGAGCATCAGGCGGATCAGCTCTTTTTCGTATCCGGGACGACGGGTGGAAGCTGATGGCCGGATCGCATCAGGTCCGGTTTGTGCGGTCGGCCGTGCGGGGTGTTCCGGGGCGTGCGGATGGTGAGGATGGTGAGAGCCGGGTTGCCCGTATTTGGTACCTGGCGTAGCCTTGCCATGCTCTGCGGTTGCGGCCGCTGGACCCTTTGCGCCAGCCGGTCCGGGCGAGCGGGACAGGTGCGCATCCTCCCGTTCCCTTCCTGCGCGAAAAGCCGCTCTTTCATCCATTCGGCGGCGGGACTTTTCCAGCCGTGTCCGGATGGTCTCCATTTCCTGCATCAGGGCACGGTCGCCGACGCGGCTGATGCTGTTGAGTTCCTGGATGTAGTTGGCCCGCGAGAGTTCGTCCGGCACCACGGCGATGGCTTCGAGCATTTCGGTGATGACCTTCCTGCGTTCCACGGGATCGTCCCAGCGGTCCTCCTTGCGGGCCAGGGTGACAAGGAACCGAAGAAAATCGACCGCTTCTTTTTTGCGCACCTCAAGGAACGCATCGGCCCCGTACTCGCGGACAAACGAGTCGGGGTCCTCCCCTTCAGGCAGGGTCAGCACGCGCACCGCCATGCCGCCCAGCAGGGCAATGGAGATGCCGCGCACCGCTGCGCGCACACCGGCCGTGTCGGCGTCGAAGATCATCAGGAGCACATCGCCGTACCGCTTCATTACGTGTATCTGTCCGGTCGTGAGCGAGGTGCCGCTGGTGGAGACCACGTTGCCGATGCCGGCCTGCTGCATGGTGATCACGTCGGTGTAGCCTTCCACCAGGATCACTTCGCCTGCTTTGCGGATTTCGTTCTTGGCGACGTTGATGCCGTAGAGCACTTCGCTTTTGTTGTAGACCGGCGTCTGCGGGGAGTTGATGTACTTGGGGATGTTGGAGGCCGAGGAGAGGGTACGTCCGCCGAAAGCGATCACTTTGCCGCTGGGGTTGAATATGGGGAACATGAGGCGGCCGCGGAAGGTGTCGTAGTAGCCGGAGCTCTCGTCGCGGGCTTTCACCAGGCCCGATTCATGCAGGTACTGCAGGTTGATGCCGGCGTCGGTGGCGGAATTGAGCAGGCCGTCGAAGCGGTCGGGCGCATAGCCGATGCCGTACTTGCGGACGGTCTTCCAGGGGTAGCCGCGTTTTTTGAGGTACTCGCGGGCCTGTTCGGCCTCGTCCGATTCGGCCAGGGTCTGGTGGAAAAAGTTGCCGGCGAAACGGAGCGCGTGGTAGATGCCGTCTTTGAGGAACTGCTGCGGGTCGTAGTACGTCTCGGTTTTTTCGGGGATGACGACGTTGTAGCGTTCGGCGAGCGAGCGGACCGCCTCCTCGAAACCCACCCCGTCGACATTCATCACAAAACTGAACACATCACCGGCTTCTCCGCAGCCGAAGCATTTGTAGATACCCAGATTGGGGGAGACATTGAACGACGGGGTCTTCTCATTGTGGAAGGGGCACAGACCCATGAAGTTGCTGCCGGTGCGACGCAATTTGACGTGGTCCGAGACCACATCCACAATATCTGCGGCGTCGCGCACTTCTTCAATTTTGTCGTCCGGGATCATGG
>SLNO01000046.1 GCA_007132975.1 Balneolales bacterium | reverse complement strand
TGCTGCAGGTACTCCAGAACGGCATTGCGGCCGTATATATGGCTGTCCGGTTCCATGGATCGATTTCCGGGATTTGAAAGTTATGTTTATTGTTCGTAGCGTACTCCACAAGATAAAAATACCGAAGCACGGACCAATGCCCAGAAAGAACAGAAAAACCGGAAATCACAGCTCACCACCCGCTGCCGGCTTTATTAAAAATGCAGACAGTGATCTGTTCCAGCGCCGCCGGGTGAAGGATCTGTCGGATCCGGGTGCCGCCGGCCCGCGCCGCGGATTCAAGGGCGTCAACCCGCTGCACGCCGGTTTTGCCGCTTTCATACTGTTCTTCGGGATGCTTTCGCTGGCCCTGGTGATGCTCAACCTCATATCCAATCTCTGGTTCGCCTCTCTGGTGAGTATGGGCGGAAGCCTGGCCGTGATGGCCGGTGTCTGGCTGCTTTATGACGCCATAAAGGAGCGCAAAAGCGTGGATAATCTGGTCAGGGATGCGATCATGCGGGTTCTGCGTGAAAAAAACTGAGTTTGGAAATGAATTCCGCAACCCCATGACATTCCGCAACGAAGATATCGCACGCATTGAAACAGTCCTGGACTACCACGTGGGCAAGGACCGCGGCGAAAAGCCTCAAGAGGCAGTGCTCCAGATCCTGATGCACCGCAAGCGCCGCTTCTTCATCATTACCATAATGAACATCCTTGCGCTGGTTTTCTTCGGATACTGGTTTTTCAGTGGGATCACCGCACTGCCCGGCTGGATCTTCTGGGTACTTGCCGCTGTGTTCGCCCTGAACCTGGCGTCGGTCGCATGGCAGAAAAGGCAGATCGATGACGCCATCGCATATGTGGAAGCGGGACAGCCACCATCCCCCAGCGGCCCCTGACCGGTGAAATTTACATTTGATACCCCACCGGAAACCTGCTATTTTTCTGCAACCTTTCACTAAGCTTGCACATCACTGATGGAGCCGAAATATATTTTTGTAACCGGGGGAGTTACGTCCTCCCTCGGAAAGGGTATTATTTGTTCTTCCCTGGGACTGTTACTTGCCACCCGCGGCCTGCGTGTCACCATCCAGAAACTGGATCCCTACATCAACGTCGACCCCGGCACCATGAATCCCTACGAGCACGGGGAGGTCTACGTGACCGACGACGGCGCCGAGACCGACCTGGACCTCGGCCACTACGAGCGGTTCCTGGGCATCCCCACCTCGCAGGACAACAACGTCACCACTGGCCGCATCTACTATGACGTGATCACCAAGGAGCGCCAGGGTGCCTACCTCGGGCAGACCGTGCAGGTGATCCCGCACGTCACCGACGAGATCAAGTCGCGCGTCAAGGCCATCGGCGACTCCGGCGAGTACGATATCGTGATCGTCGAGATCGGTGGCACGGTCGGCGACATCGAAGGCCTGCCCTACATCGAGGCCATGCGCCAGCTCCGCTACGACGTGGGCCGCCAGAACACCCTGTCGATCCACCTGACGCTGGTGCCCTACCTCAAGGCCGCCGGCGAGCTCAAGACCAAGCCCACCCAGCACTCTGTCAAGACCATCTACGAGCTCGGCATGCAGCCCGACATGCTCGTCTGCCGGGCCGAAGTGCCGCTCGACCATGGCATCCGCCGCAAGATCGCCCAGTTCTGCAACGTTGAGATCGAGGATGTGATCGCCTCGCTGGACGCCCGCTCCCTCTACGAAGTGCCCCTGCTGATGAAGGAGGAGGGACTGGACCAGCGGGTCATCCGGAAGCTGCAGATCAAGGCCGATGAGCCCGACCTGAGCAACTGGATCCGTTTTGTGGATGCGGTCTCGCATCCCGAACACCGGATTCGAATCGCCCTCGTAGGCAAGTATGTGGATCACCAGGATGCCTACATGTCCATCGTCGAGGCCTTCCGCCACGCCGGCGCGGTCAACAGCTGCGAAGTGGATATCGTCTGGGTGTCCTCCGACCAACTGAATGCCCAGAACGCCGAAAAGAAACTGAAGGATGTATCCGGTATTCTGGTGGCCCCCGGCTTCGGCGGCCGCGGCATCGAGGGAAAGCTGGAGGCTATTTCCAGGGCCAGGACGCAGAAAATGCCATTTTTCGGGATTTGCCTGGGCATGCAGTGCGCGGTAATTGAATTTGCAAGGAACGTGTGCGGCTGGAAGGATGCCAACAGCACCGAATTCGACCCCGATACCTACTATCCCATAGTGGACCTTATGCTGGAGCAGAAAAACATCCACGACAAGGGAGGCACCATGCGGCTGGGCGCTTACGATTGTGCCCTGGAGGAAGGCTCCAATTCGGCCCGGGCTTATGGCGAGCATATGATCAGCGAACGCCACCGCCACCGCTATGAGCTGAACAACAAATACCTCGAGGACCTGGAGTCCAACGGATTGCTTGTAACAGGCAGGAACCCGGAACGAAATCTTGTCGAGATCGTGGAGGCTGAAGACCACCCGTGGTTTGTCGGGGTCCAGTTCCATCCCGAACTGAAAAGCACAGTGGAGCGGCCGCATCCGCTGTTTGTAAATTTCGTGGGGGCGGCATTGAAATATGCCAACGAAAACGGACTCGTTGCGCATTTGCAGGGCAATAAGGAGGAGAAACCCGTCCTCAAATGACCGATGCGGATTTTTTCCGGAACAGGGTCAGGATCCGGGTCAACGGATTGCTGGTCCGGGACCATTCCATTCTCATGGTGCAACTCCATTCCCCTGTGGCCGGCAGGCTGATCTGGATGCCACCAGGCGGGGGCGTCCGCTTCGGGGAGCAGCTGTCATCCGCACTGCAGCGTGAGATGCTTGAGGAAACCGGCATTCGGGTGTCCGCGGGCCCGCTCTGGTACTTGCACGAAGTGATCCAGGGGGATGTCCACGCCGTGGAATTCTACTATATGTGCAATTTCGAGGGGGGAAGCCTGCGCACCGGCACCGATCCCGAGTTTTCCGAATCGGAGCAGATCATCAGGGATGCGGCGTTCCTGCCACTGGATCGGTTGAAGGAGGAAGATGTCCATCCCGCCTATCTGAGGGACGGATTCGAGGCGGATTACCTCGAACAAGAGATACGCGGTTTTCCGAAGTTCATTTGATTACCGGCCATTGGAGCTCGCGTGCCATCCGCACCTGGAAATCGCCGTAATCCGGGTTCCAGTGGAGGCAGCGGATCCGGAAACCGTACTTGAACCCGATCACCATCATACCGGGATAGAGCGCCGGGAAGGTGTCATATTGAAGCTCCTGGAAGCCGAGCAGGATGGTGTCGTGGATCATGGCGTCCATTAGGATCCTGGAAATACCGCGCCTTCGGAAAGCCGGTTCGGTGGCGCTTTTGGCGGAATAGAACACCCTTCGGTTCAGGGCGTAGCCGATCTTGAAACCGGCAAGCTGACCGTTGCAGTGCGCCGTGAGGAAAATGAGGGGGTCGTGGTCCATGCGGTTGATCAGCCGCTCCTCACCGAAAACACGCCGGTTGAGGTCCCTTACCGCATCCAGGTGGGTCATGCTGTCACGGTGAACCTTCACATCCGTGAACCGGTTCTTTTCGTCAGCGACTAATTGTGCCATCCATTTTGACTGTTAGAGGAACTGCGGTATTTTTGAACGGGACGTTGCCGGATATGGTTGTCTAACGGCACCATGTCTCAAAGTCTTATAGATCACCACACAGGAAATATAACGGCTGTTTTGAAAATTTGCCCGGTCAGATTGCGTCATGAATGACGCCTTCTGAAACAGGCCATCGGCCGCACATCCACAAGAAAAATGAACATCCGCATCCAGCAAATAAATGTGACCGTCGGGGATATCCGGGGAAATGAAGCCCTTGTGGTCAAAGCCCTCAGGGAGGCGGAAGGTGACGGGGTGGAGCTGCTGATCCTGCCCGAGCTGGTGACCTGCGGCTATCCGCCCATGGATCTGCTGGAGCGCCGGTCGTTTCAGCAGGCGCTGTTCGATGTCAACGACCGCCTGGTACGTGCCACCGGTAAAACCGCCCTGCTGTTCGGCAGTGTCGGCAAAAATCCGGCGCCGCAGGGACGTCCGGTGCACAACATCGCCATCCTGGCCCATGAGGGCAACGTGGTGGATACGGTCAGGAAGACGCTGCTGCCGACCTATGATGTTTTTGACGAGTTCCGGTACTTTGAGCCGAACAGGGAGATCCATGTAACCGGATGGGCCGGAAGGAAGTGGGGGATCACCATCTGCGAGGATATCTGGAACAACCAGAACGAGTACAACTACCATACGTACGATATCGAACCCGCCGATGAGCTGCGCAAGCTGGGCGCCGAGGTGCTGGTCAACATATCGGCGTCGCCGTTCACGCGCCGCAAACCCGAGATGCGTGAGGATATGCTGCAGCGCCATGCAAAGCGGCTGGGTATTCCCTTGCTGTACGCCAACCAGGTAGGTGCCAACACCGAACTTGTATTCGATGGCATCAGCTCGGTCATTTCGGCGCAGGGCGATGTGGTGATGCGGCTTGCCACGCTCCGGGAGGACCGGGGCGATGTGAAGTGGCCGGCTTCGGGTCCGCCGGTGCCGCGCAATGCCGAATCCGCCATTGCGCCGTTTCCGGGCCGGGAGGAGCGCATCTTCCGGGCGCTGGTCCTCGGTCTGCGAGATTATGTGGGGAAAAGCGGCATGCCGGGACGTGTGGTGCTGGGCCTGAGCGGCGGCATTGATTCGGCGCTTACGGCGGTCATCGCGCGGGAAGCGCTGGGGCCGGAACAAGTCATGGGCATCACCATGCCCTCACCGTTCTCCTCAGGAGGAAGCGTAAGCGACTCGGAGCAGCTGGCCGGGAATCTTGGAATCCAGTTTTACAATGTACCCATAAAGAATATCTACGACGCTTTTCTGCAGGCGCTTGAGCCGGTACTGGGGGAGACCGAATTCGACGTGACCGAGGAGAATATCCAGAGCCGGAGCCGTGGCACCCTGCTCATGGCCGTATCCAACAAATTAGGGCACATGCTGCTCAACACCGGCAACAAGTCGGAACTCGCCGTTGGGTATTGCACGCTTTACGGCGACATGGCCGGCGGGCTCTCCGTGCTTTCGGATGTCTACAAAACCGAAGTTTTCCGCGTTTCCAGGTGGCTGAATGAGGAGTATTACGGCAGGGAAGTCATCCCGTGGAGCACCATAGAGAAACCCCCCAGCGCCGAACTGCGTCCCGATCAGAAAGACACGGACTCCCTGCCGGAGTATGATGTGCTGGACGGGATCCTGCGGTCCTATATCGAAGACCAGCTCCCGGCAGAGGCCATCATCGCCGCCGGGTACCCCGAAAATCAGGTGCGGGATGTGATCCGGATGGTGGACCGCAACGAGTACAAGAGAAGGCAGTCCGCTCCAGGGCTGCGGGTCAGTTCCAAGGCATTTGGTTCCGGCCGCCGGCTGCCCATCGTACAGCGATGGACGGAAATGGGATAAGCGCTACAATTTCTTTCGTTTGTCACACTTTTACCGTAATTTAATTCGACGTGCCTGGCAGTACATATCATGCTCCGGCCATAAACCGATTCACTCTCATTCATCCGGTCCCCATAACGCAGAGTAACATGATCTTCAGAGTATTGCCGGCCGTTTGTGCTGTCACCCTTTTAACTGGATCGCTGTTTGCACAGGAGCGTGAAAACAGTGTTGGATACCGAACTGTGGAACCATTGTTCCTGCAGGTAGACCGTGCCGGGCTGATACAGACGCCGGGCCTGGAATATCCCGCCACGTACTATTTCACTGCGCCATCCGATGATATTCCGGAGCTGACGAACGGCAACAACCGTCTGCCTTCCGAGTTGCTGCAGCGGCTGGCGTATATCTATCGGGTGCATCTTCTCTCCATGGAGGCCCAGATCAATGACGACCTGGTGACGGCGGAGGAGTACATCACAGATGCCCTCCATGCCATCCAGACCCTGCTGGATGATCATCCTGAAGTACGCAACAGCCGGCAGTTTGCAGAGCTTTATCGCACCGTGATGATCGAATACCAGGAGTTTTACGGAATTACCGACCCCATTGTGGATGCTCAGGGCGAAATATTCCAGGTCCATCAGGAGCTTATGATGGCCGAGCAAGAGGAGTGGTTCGACAAGCAGATGTTCGTGCTTCCGGAGAATCTTGAGATCGGCAAGACGCAGGTTCCGCTGATCCGCAACCAGCAGGTCAACAACCACATCGCCTATCTGACCGTGCGGCGTCCGGAGATCATGGAGCGCTGGCTCGAGCGATCGGCACGCTACTTCCCAATGATGCGTGAAATTTTCCGGGAGGAGAATGTGCCTGAAGAGCTGGTGCACCTGGCCATGATTGAAAGCGGACTGGTGCCCACCGCCCGCTCGCATGCGCGCGCCGTGGGGATGTGGCAGTTCATCTACGCCACCGGTTCGGTCTACGGGCTGGAGGTGAACTGGTGGATCGACGAGCGCCGTGACCCGGTGAAGGCCACCCGCGCCGCCGCACGCCACCTGCGTGACCTGCATGAATACTGGAACGGGGACTGGCATCTGGCCCTTGCTAACTACAACGTCAGCACGCGACGCATGCTCAGCTCGGTGCAGCGCGCCGGTGGCGTCCGCAACTACTGGGAGATCTATCCATTCCTTCCCAGGGAGACGCGCGGTTACGTGCCGGGCTTCATCGCCGCTACCCTTGTAGCCATGAACCCGGAGGATTTCGGCTTTGAGAAGCACTATGATGTCGAGCCTTATGAATATGATATCGTGGAAATTCACGGGTCGGTCGACCTTGGCATCCTGGCCGAATGTGCCGGCATCACCACCCAGGAGCTGCGTTACCTGAACCCGGAACTGCTGCGCTGGGCAACACCACCGGGCGACAACCCCTATCCACTCAAAATCCCCAAAGGGATCAAGGAGGATTTCCTGGCGGCATACAACGAGATCCCGGACGAGAAGCGGATGAACAACATCGTCATCCACACCGTCAAGCGCGGGGAAACGCTGGGCCTCATCGCCAATCGTTACGGTACAACCGTGCGTGCGCTTTACCAGGCTAACGAAGGGCTCAGCAGCATCATCCACCCGGGTCAGGATCTTGTGATCCCCGTTCCGGGTGGCAGCAACGTGGCGATCCGCTCCGGGGAACCCTCACGGGCCCAGACAGCCCGCCTGCGTGCCGCCACCCAGGCACCGGCAGCCAACAGGCCGGCGAATACGGCCGCCGTTACGTATGTTGTAAAATCGGGCGACACAGTCGGGCACATTGCCGAATGGTTTGACACCCAGGCGTGGCGCATCCGGTCCTGGAACAACATCGGAAACCTGATCAGACCCGGCCAGCGGCTGACCATTTATGTGCCGGCGCACCAGCGCGACCAGTACGCCCAGCTTAACAACATGAGCCGGGCCGAGCGCAACCGTTTTTCGGTTTCCTCCGCTCCCACGAGGGTAGCGTCTGGCAGCGACGGTGATCACCGCGTCTACACTGTGCGTCCGAATGACAACCTTACCGTTATTGCGCGCAGCTTCAATACAAGTGTCCAGGCCATCCAGAGCCTGAACAACCTTCAGTCAACACGAATCTATCCCGGTCAGACGTTACGCATTCCCAACTGATGCATTTTTCAAGTCAGCAATGACGTCCCCTCCGGTATTCCATATGCGTTTTTCTTCCCGTTTTGCCCTGATCGCTGTCATTGTGGCCGGTATTGCCGCCACCGGCTTTATCCTGCGCCCCGACCCGTACTTCCTGATCCAGAAGAACTTCAGGATTTTCAGCGAAGTGTTCGAAAACGTCTCGGGCTCCTATATCGAGGAAGTGGATGCTGAGCGGCTGATCCGCAGCGGGGTAGATGCCATGCTCAATGAGCTGGACCCGTACACAGTGCTGATAGACGAAGCCGGCAGCCGCCAGATGGACATTGTTACGACCGGTCAGTACGCCGGAGTGGGCCTTGAAGTGGGCGCGCGAGGGGGGCAGCTGGTCGTGATAGCCCCGATTGAGGGATACTCCGCCGAGCGCCGTGGTGTGCGGGCCGGGGATATTATCAAAAAGGTGGATGGCATCGATGTGACCAGGATGAGCACGGATGACCTGCAGAGCCTGCTTCGAGGTGACCCCGGGACCACCGTAGTGCTCACCATCCGTCGCTTTGGAATTGATGAGCTGCTGGATTTCGAACTGACCCGCGAGACCATTGAAGTAAGAAATGTCACGTACTTCGGGTTGCTCGATGCCAATGATCGCATCGGATATATCCTGTTGAGAAGATTTGCACAGAATGCCGCCGAAGAGGTGAGAAAAGCCATCATCGAGCTTCAAAATGACGCACCGCTCGACGGTCTGGTGCTTGATCTGCGCAACAATCCGGGTGGGTTGCTTGACGAGGCCGTCAAGATCATCGACAAATTTGTGCCACCGGGGGAGAAGGTTGTCTGGACGGAGGGACGCATGTCCCGCGCCAACCAGCAGTATGAGACTTCCGAGCAGCCGGTATACGCAGACGGACCGCTCGTCGTGCTCCAGAACAGCGGAAGCGCAAGCGCCTCGGAAATCGTCAGCGGGGCACTGCAGGATCTGGACAGGGCCGTGGTCATCGGCGAACGCAGTTTTGGCAAGGGTCTGGTGCAGATCGTCCAGCCGCTTTCCTACAACGTTTCCCTGAAGATCACCACATCCAAATACTTCATTCCCAGTGGCAGGTCGATCCAGTCCACACCGTATCTCACCAGTGAGGAAGCGGCAGCCATGGAGGAGGTGCCTGATTCGTTGCGCACCCGCCATCAAACCCGTTCCGGAAGGGTTGTCTATGAGGGTATTGGCATTGAACCGGATCTTTTGGTCGCCCAGCGTCCGCACAGCATGCTTGAGATCGCGCTACTCCAAAACAGCCACTATTTCTTCTTTGCCAACGAATACACTTCGGGCAGAGACCAGTTGGATCCTGAAAAAGGTCCGGAGGACTACTACCGGGAGTTCCTGGCCTATCTGGATGCGCAGGATTTCAAGTATTCAACCCGTGCCGAGCGCCATTTGGATCGTTTCATTGAATCGCTCGATCCCGGGGTCAAGGAAGCTTCCAACGATCGCATATCCTCCATGAAGGAGCTGGTTGCTGAAGAAAAGAGGATGGAGGAAGAGCGTTACTCCGAGCACATTAAAAAGGAACTCTATCTGGAGTTGATCTCCCGCTTCAATGGAAGCCGCGGCAGGATGGCAGAACAGCTTAAATCTGATGAAGCGGCCCAAAAAGCAGTCACACTTATTGAAAACAAAACCAGGTTCTTCTCCATACTTGAGCCTTAATTCGCCTTGCTGAAAGCCGATCTACATATCCATACAACGGCATCTGACGGTAAACTCACACCGGCTCAGGTCGTGACGCAGGCGCTCCAGACCGATCTGGACGTAATTGCCATCACCGACCATGATACCATAGCAGGAGTTGAAGAGGCCCGGATTGCGGCAGAGGACACCCGCCTGAGGGTGGTAACCGGGGTTGAAATAAGCACAATTTTCAATGGGCGGGAGTGTCACCTGCTTGCCTATGCTTTCAGGGACACGGAACTCATGAAGCGCCTGCTCGCCGACCAGAAGCGAAAACGGATCCAGCGCGCCAGAAGCATCATCGGAAAACTCAACGCCCTTGGCTTTGATCTGTCCTATGATGAGGTGGTTGGAGAGGCTGGAAGGGCGCCCATTGGCCGTCCCCACATAGCACGTGTTATGATCGGCAAAGGCTACGCCGCCGACAACCAGGAGGTGTTCCTGAGATATCTCGGGAACACATCCAGCGCCTATCACATGATTGATTATCCTGACGTTGCCGACGTCATCGAGAGCGTCCACAAGGCTGGCGGCATAGCCATCCTCGCCCATCCGGGAAACAACTATAATTTTATAGAAATCAAAGAACTTAAAGAATCCGGGTTGGATGGGATAGAGTGCTACCACTCATCCCATAACGAAGCCCATAAAAGGCGCTATCTCACATACTGCGAGAGCCACGGGCTGATTCCTACCGGCGGGTCTGATTTTCATGGCTCGGTACAGGATTATTACCAATTCGGTGTTCTTCACATACCGCTGGAACCGGATTCCCCGCTGCTCGTAAATACAGTCGACGGAAATGCCGGTCAACACGAAACATATTCCAAAACACTATGCAAGTGAACAAGATAGAAGGTACTTTCAACGTTAAAGATGCCAGAATCGGGATTGTGGTTTCCCGATGGAACAGTTTCATAACCGAAAGGCTCCTGGAAGGTGCAGTGGATACGTTGAAGCGGCACGGGGTTGATGAATCCCTGATAGATGTCGTATATTGTCCCGGTTCATTCGAAATACCCCTTGTCACTTCCAGGCTGGCAGAAAAAGGCAAGCATGACGCCATTATCTGCCTTGGTGTGGTCATTCGGGGTTCCACCCCCCATTTTGATTTCGTGGCGGGTGCGGCCAGCAGAGGAATTTCCGATGTCATGCTCAAGTATCAGATACCGGTTGGATTTGGAGTTCTCACGACAGACTCCATCGAACAGGCCATTGAGCGGGCTGGCACCAAGTCCGGTAACAAGGGCGGTGAGGCAGCCATGACCGTTCTCGAAATGATTTCACTTTCCGGTCAGATCGATTCTTTATAAACCCGGAAAACTTGGCAGTAAACAGATTATTACGCATTATTAACCTCTTTTTCATTGAATAACGAAGACCGTACATCACAACAGCAATCCCCGCAAGACAAGGAGAGACAGGACATCCTCCGAAGCAGGGGGGAGATTCCACGCCACATTGCCGTCATCATGGACGGCAACGGAAGATGGGCCAAGAGCCGAGGAAGCGTTCGCATAGCCGGACACAAAGCCGGGGTGGATTCTGTCAAGGATATTACGGAAGCATCCGCACAGATTGGCGTGCAGCATCTCACTCTCTATGCATTCTCAATGGAAAACTGGGGACGCCCTAAAGGCGAAATCAGTGCTCTCATGAAACTGCTGGTGCAGTCCCTGCGCTCCGAAACCCGCAAGCTGCACGAAAACGACATCCGGCTCTCATCCATCGGAGATATTGACCGCCTTCCGCCCACCTGCCGGCGTGAACTTGTGGAAGCCATTGAACTGACTTCAGACAACAAGCGTATGGATCTGTGCCTGGCCCTCAGTTATTCTGGAAGATGGGACATCTGCCAGGCCGTCAACCGCATATCCCAAAAGGTCAAGGACGGGCTCCTCTGTCCCGAAGACATCAACAATGAGACCATTTCCGAACATCTGGCGACAGCCGACATCCCCGATCCGGATCTTATCGTCCGTACCAGCGGCGAATTCCGGCTGAGCAATTTCCTGCTCTGGCAGTCCGCCTACTCGGAACTCTATGTTACCAATACCTATTGGCCGGATTTCCGGCGGGAAGAGCTTTACGAAGCTATTGAATCCTATCAGAACAGAGAACGCCGGTTCGGAAAAGTGCACTCTCATCTGGAGCTAGAGGAACCATCTGTAGCCATGAGATAGCGAAAGCATAAAAATTCCGGAAATAAAGATTTTTAAAAGACGTTCTTACACCGTGCCAAATCCTATCAGAAATATTGTATTCCGTATCACGCTGGCGGCATTATTCTGCCTCTCGGCGTCAACCGCACTCCATGCCCAAACTGCGAGCGCCAATGCGGAGGGGCAGCAACCCTTCCGTCCGAACAATCCGCTGGAGATGCAGCCGCGTCTCTTTGAGCTTATTGACGTCACAGCTACTGGAAGCCGTTTCTACAGTCAGACGTTCATCGTCAACGCATCCAACCTCACCGTCGGCAGCAACATCCGCATTCCGGGCGATGAGATCCCACAGGCTATCAGGAGACTTCACAACACAGGCCTCTTTTCCGATGTCAAGATCTACAAGCGGGAGGTGGGCCGCGACGGGCTGATCCTGGACATTGTAGTCACTGAGCAGCCGCGTCTGGAACGTTATACCATCGAGGGCGTCAGACGGTCTCAACGAAGGGATCTCGAGGGTAAAATTCCGCTTTCGCGCGGTTTTGCCGTCACCGAATCGGCCAAGGCCCAATCCGTCAGCACCATCCTGCGCTACTTCGAAAATCGCGGCTACCGCGGTACCACTGTGGATGTGATCGTGTCGGAGGCGGACACACTCAGGAACCGTGTCTCACTCACTTTCGATGTTGACCGCGGCGATCGCATCCAGATCCGGACCATAGAGTTCGAAGGAAATGAAAACTTCTCTGACCGCAGGCTCCGCAAAAACATCGGGGACATCAAGCGCGACCGCTGGTGGCGTATTTTCACACGCCAGACGTACAACCGCGAAGATTTCGTGGAAGGCAAGGATGAACTGCTGGCTTTCTATCGCGAAAACGGATTCATGGATGCCCGGGTCGTCGAAGACTCGGTTTGGGTCTACTCAAGGAGAAGGAACAAGCAGTCTATCGGGGTCTTTTTCAAAATAGACGAGGGTCCACAGTACCACATTCGAAACATCACCTGGGAAGGAAACACGGTCTACACCGATGAACAGCTTTCTGAGTCTCTGAACATGTTCACCGGGGATGTTTTCAACGAAAGGAGATTCGAGGAAAACCTCAGGCAGAACAGGCACGAGACCGATGTCACCAGTATGTACCAGAACATCGGATATCTCTTCTTTGTGGTCCAGCCCGAGTTTGAGCGGGTGGAGGGGGACTCACTGGATATCACCCTCTTCATAATCGAGGACGACATCGCCACCGTTCGCATGGTGGAATTCCTCGGCAATACCAAGACGCATGACGACGTGGTGCGCCGTACGCTCAGAAACCTGCCCGGATCAAGGTACAGCCGGTCGGCCATCATCCGGTCAATACGAGAACTTTCTCAGCTTGGATACTTCAATCCCGAAGCCATTCAACCGGACCTGGATGTTGACTACGAGGATAAGATGGTGGATATCATCTACTATCTTGATGAGTCCATGAGCACTGACAACTTTGAGTTTTCAGGCGGTTATGGTGGACGTCAGTTTGGACTGATCCTTGCCGCCCGAGTCAACTTCAACAACTTCTCCGCCCGCAATCTCTTCAACGGTTCCGCCTGGCGGCCGCTTCCCAGCGGCGACGGGCAGCGCGTATCCCTCGGGGTTCAGATGACCGGTCGCGGATACCAGCATTTCAGTTTTGGATTTCAGGAACCCTGGTTCCTAGGGCGTCCGAACTCCTTTGGGATCAATCTGTCCTACAGTCTTTTCACCGGTGGAAGCGGGACTTTCTTCGGGGCCAGTACTACCCGGCAGGAGATGTTTTCAGGCACTGTCTCCTACGGAAGGCGTCTTAACTGGCCGGATGACTACTTCCGCCATATCACAAGGCTGCGTTACCAGTACTTCGATGTGGCCGGGTTTGAGCGTCTTCTTGGCGGACAGGCCAGCATCATCTCCATTGCACAGGAGCTGCAGCGCAACTCCACCGACAACCCGATTTCGCCAAACGTAGGTTCAAAATTTACCATCTACGGAGAAGCGGCACCCAACCTCCCCGGCTTCTCACAGTATTTCAAGCTCGGGATGGACTACCAGTACCACATACCGATTGTCGGAAAACTAGTAGCAACGTACGGCATGGAATTTGGTTATATGAGCTGGTTCAGCAGATCCAGCCGCAGCCAGTTCCAGCGGTTCTATCTGGGCGGTACCCCGTTGCAGCAACAGCAGGTGTTCACGCGTGACAACATCGATATGAGGGGGTATCCCGGCGGATTTGAAGGATCCATCTCCCCCTATCGTGACGGCGAGGAGATCGGAGGTACGGTATACAACAAATACATGGCCGAACTCAGGTATCCGCTCATCAGTACGGAACAGGTGCAGCTCATTCCGTATGCCTTTTTTGAAGCGGGTAACGCCTTTCTCGGATACAAGGAATTTGATCCGTTCAACGTGAAGCGTGCGGCCGGTTTTGGTGCGCGCATTTTCATGCCGATCCTTGGACTCATTGACCTGAGTTACGGATACCGGTTTGACGGCATTGAAGCCCCGGGTGTAGATGCCAATCAGTGGCAGTTCCTTTTCAACATCGGCGCTCCGTTCTGATCATGAAAAATTTCACTCCATTTCTCATCCTCCCCCTGTTGCTATTGCTTGCTGCGGCACCCCCAGTGGAAGCGCAGCAGAAAATCGGGTATATCGACTCCGATGTGATCATGCGTGAAATCCCGGAATACACGGGGATCCGTCAGCGCCTGGAAACAATAGCCCAGAACTGGAAGCAGGAAATCGACGAGATGCAGGTGGAGATAGAACGGCTCAGGCAGGACTTCGAGGCGCGGGAAATCCTCTTCACCCCGGATATCAGAAGGCAGCGCCAGCAGGAAATCGACCGCAAGGTTCGTGAACGGGAACAGTATATCAACCGCAGGTTCGGACCTGATGGAGACTATTTCAGGCAGCAAGAAGAGCTTCTGGAACCATTACAGCAGCGTATTCTGGAAGCTGTGGTAAAAGTGGCCGAAAGGGAAGGGTTTGACCATGTATTTGACCGCGCCGGCGACTACCTGTTTCTGTTTTCCAGACGTCGCTGGGATATCAGCCGCGACGTGCTCCAGGAGATGGGAATCTTTGTTGATGATGATGCGCTTTGACATCCCAAAACACAATTATTGGTTATGGTATTTCGTATTAGAGTAGTACGTTTTGCAAAAAGTATCGAAAACGCCGTATCTTGATAAACTTTTTACAATAACAGCAAACACGATAAAATGAAGTATTTTTCGACGATTCTCTTCCTCCTTTTCGGATTTGCAATTGCAGCCAGCGCTCAAACGCGAATTGGCTACATGGATCCGCAACGTGTTCTCGACAACTTGCCGGAGAAGGAGGCCATCGAGCGACAGCTGAACAGGTTTCTGGACAGCAGGGAAGCCGAGTTTGAGGAAAAAGCCATAGAGCTTCAGAATATGCTGGCAAGGTTCCAGCAGGAAGCACCCAACCTCTCTGAACAGGAAACCAGACGGCGCCAGCAGGAGCTCCAGAGAAGAGACCAAGAACTGGAAGAATTCCAGATGAGGGTCCAGCGGGAACTGGAGCAGCGCCAGGCAGAATTGCTAGGTCCCATTCTTCAGGAGATGAATATAATCATTGAATCCCTGGCGACTGAAATGAGTCTGGACTATGTCCTTAATGAGGCAACGAGCGAGGGCGAAATGCTCCTCTTGTTCATATCCGATGACGGACGCGAGAGACTCAGCCTGACCGACAAGGTCATTCAAAGAATGTTACAGTAACCATTAAGCAGATATCACACACAATGAAAAAAACCTGGATTATTCTCGGATGTTTTCTTTTTATCGGGCTCGCACTTCCTGTTGAAAAAGCACAGGCACAGGCGCAGGACGAACTGAGGATCGGTTATGTCGACCCGCAGACTATCATGCGAAGCATGCCCGAAATGGCCGCTATTGAGCGCCGCCTCCAAAATTTCATCGACCGTAAACGTCAGGAGTTTGCCGAAAAAGAAGCCAACTTCCGCAGGGAAGTGGAAGAGTATCAGCAAAAAATGGCGGTAATCTCAGATGAAGCCAGACGCCGCGAGGAAGAAAAACTGGCAGGGCTTAATCTCGAGCTGCAGGAGTTCCAACAAAATTTCCAGCAGGAAATTCAGGAACGTCAGTTTGAACTTATCGAGCCCCTGCTCACCAAGATCCAGGGAGCCATCGAAAGCGTCGCGAGGGAACGCAACTTTACATTCGTTCTCAATACAATGACAAACAATGGTGACTTCATCATTCTGTACGCCTCTGAGAGGGCTCAGCGCGACTACGACATCACCGATGAAGTGATGCAGCGCCTGGACCTTATGTAATTGGCACGCATGGATCCCTACTTCTTTGAAAATAAATTGTGGAAGGAGGGATTCCAGCGGATCATGGGTCTGGATGAGGTTGGAAGGGGATGCCTGGCTGGCCCGGTTGTGGCGGCGGGGGTCATCCTGCACCCCAACTCAAACATACCGGGAATCGCGGACAGTAAGAGGCTCAAAGCACCGCTTCGCAGAACGATTGCGGAAAAGATCAAGTCAGAATGTGCCTTCTGGACGGTCGCTCTGTGCCAAAGAGAAGAGATAGACTCGCTGAACATTCTTCATGCATCGCTTAAGGCAATGGCACGGTGTGTCGAAAAAGCCGATCCACCGCCTGATTATCTTCTTGTGGACGGAAACCGGGATATCCCATCCACACTGATTCCCTCTATGACCGTCATAGGGGGTGACGGACTTAGTGCCAGCATCGGTGCGGCATCCATCCTCGCAAAAGTCTATCGTGATGGCCTCATGAACTCCCTTCACCTTGAGTATCCTGAGTTTGGATGGGACAGAAACGTTGGCTATCCCACGGCAAGTCACTACAAAGCCCTTCTGGAGTTCGGGATCACTCCCCACCACAGGACTACGTTCCGTCTGGGAACAGATCGCATTTATAAAAGAGAATCTGATACTGATGCTGAAGCCGGGTGAACCGGCAATCCGGCAAATCAGGAATAAATACTGAACTCCCGTTTGTAGAAATGGAAGTTCAAACAGATTGCCAGCATGATGGAATAAGAGAGGAAAGCGGAACCTCCATAGCTGACGAAGGGGAGCGGAAGGCCAATTACGGGAAATAACCCCATGGCGCTGCCAAGGTTGATGACCAGGTGTACCAGGAATGTCATGGCCACGCCGACAATGACAAGCTGGGCAAAAGGATGGCGGTGCTCTCCGGCTATACCCAGCAGGCGCATCAGCAGGATGGCAAAGACCAGCAACAGCAACCCGGCCCCCACAAATCCGAATTCTTCGGCAAATACCGGGAAGATAAAGTCGGTCCACTGCTCCGGCAGGAATCGCAATTGTGTCTGGGTGCCCTCAAGGAATCCTTTGCCCCATAAACCTCCGGAACCGATTGCCGTTTTGGCCTGCAATACGTTCCAACCGACTCCCTGAGGATCCAGGGCAGGATTCACAAAGGCCTCGATGCGGGCTTGCTGGTGAGGTTTTAAAATCTGATATAGTGCCACTTGCACTCCAATAACCACCAGATTTCCCAATATAAACGCTGAACTGGTGAGCCAGGGCCTCTTCTGTATGAAAAAGATGGCAATAGTCAGCAGTATGACAGCAACCACACCCAGCCTCCAGTCGATCACGGAGAAATAGGCAATGATGGCAGGGGAAATGAGAAAAAGGGAAATTCCGTAGGGCAGGCCCGACCAGAAAAGCATGACGGGAATAAGGGCCAGGAGTACAAGCGCCGTACCGGTATCATTCTGCAGGATGATGATGATGGCGGGAATGACCATCAGCACCACCGCTACCAGGGCCGACCCAATATGCTCGGCGGAAATGTCCCGCCTGCTCGTAAGGTAGTTGGCCACCGCAAGAATGGTGGCCAGCTTCAGCATTTCACTGATCTGGAAACGCAGCCCGCCAATGACAAGCCACCGTCGCGCGCCGCCGGCTTCCACACCCCATATGACCGTGGCAATGGCCAAAATAATACACAGTAGATAAAGCGCATATGAAATCTGCTGGAATGTGCGCGGACTCGTGAACTGGATGGATGCCAGCGCAATCATCGAAACGCCAATCCAGATGATCTGATTGAGGAAATTGCCCTGAATGTATGCGGGAAGAAACTGTGAAACAGGCCCGAGCGTAGCACTGTAGATGGCAATTAGTCCTGCCGAGAATAGCAGGACCCAGCAGATGATCAGCAGCCAGTCAAATTGTCGGTACCAGGCCATTACAGGTTTTCCTCACCGTTTGCGTTGTTGCTTGCGGCCCTTTCCCGGGGAGTGAATGTCTTGACATAATCGTAGACCCAATTCCGGCGGATCTGTCCGTGGAAATACTGCTCAAACATAAGACCTGCAACAGGCGCGGCGGATATGGATCCGAAGCCGGCATTCTCCACCAATACAGCAATGGCTATTTCAGGGTTCTCATAGGGTGCATAGGAGATGAACCAGCCATGGTCAAGACCGTGCGGATTTTGAGCCGTGCCGGTTTTTCCGGCCACCTCCACCCCGGAAATTTCGGCATAGAACCGTCCAGATCCCTCTGAAACCGCCTTGCGCATTCCCTGCTGAATTACACGCAGATGTTCGTCATTGATCCAGGGGATGCGTTCTCTCTCATGGGTGTTGATGGACACGGATCCATCCGGGTATACGATACGGTCAACGATGTGTGGCCTTACCCGGTATCCGCCGTTGGCAAGCTGGGAAGTTACCACCGCCATCTGAAGGGGAGAGCTCGAAAAGGTACCCTGTCCCACACCAACGCTGATCAGGTCGCCTATACCCCAATTCCTTGGACCACCGAAATGGGTATTGTAGTAGGCACTGTCGGGCAGGATCCCCCGGCGCTCGTGTGGGAGGTCTATATGTGTCATCTGTCCCAGGCCAAAGGAAGCGGTGTGCCGGTGCCAGGCATTCAGTCCCTTCTGGTTCATGGTCTGGTTCATGAGCGAGAAAAAATAGGTATTACAGGAGTTCTGGATGGCTTCCACAAGGTTTTGCCGCCCGTGTTCCTTGGTGCATCGGTAAAAACGACCGAGTGTGAAGCCTCCCCGGCAGGTTATCGTTGTCTCCGGATCAATGATTCCGAAATCGAGCCCAATGAGACCCATCAAAGGTTTTATCGTGGATCCGGGCGGCTGCATGGTGGATATGGCACGATTGAACAGCGGGTTGGTGGTATCGGCATTCAGTGACATCCAGTACTCCATATCGATACGCCCGGAAAGCCGGTCCACATCAAAACCAGGAGAACTGGCCAGAGCCAGAATGGCACCAGTATTCGGATCCATGGCCACAACGCCACCCGTTTTTCCGACCATGAGATCCTCGGCAAGCAGCTGGAGATCATGGTCGATGTGGGTGTAGATATCCGCTCCCTTTACAGGATCATGCCCCATGTGCCCCTCTTCAAAAGGACCCAAAGCCTGTCCCAGTGCATTGACCCGGATATAACGCGCACCCAATTCACCGCGCAAGTCCTGTTCGTAGATGAACTCGAGCCCGCTCCGTCCGGCCTTGTCCCCCAAATTGTACCTTCTGGAACTGCGGTACTCCTGTTGGGTGACCTCGCTCAGGTAGCCGAAGATGTGAGAACCTTGTATTTCTGTGGGGTAGTGCCTCTTGGATTCGACATGGTAACCGATGCCGGGAAGCTTCCAGATGTTTTCCTGGATTTTTGAGAACCGATGGAAACTGATATCCGTTGCAAGCCGTGAGGGACGATGCCAGGAGTACCTTCTTGCCGCCAGCACTCTCTCTTCAACCGTTTCACTGTCAATGCCAAGATACTCTGCAAGCAGCGGAACAGTGCCCGGATCAAAATTGGCGGGTGTGACAGTGATGGTATAGATCGGCTGATTGTCGACAAGCATTCTGCCGCTTCGGTCGAAAATAAGACCACGGGCCGGGCTTACATTCTCCTGCCTGATACTGTTGGCAAGGCTCAGCGGGCCATAGGTCTCATATTCGATGATCTGAAGCTGAAACAGCCTGGCCGCAAAAATCAGCATAAGGGTAACAGTGATTACCTGCAGGACACGTATCGATACGTCATTACGCTTTTCTTGCTTGTTGCGAAGCATGGCTCTTACTTAATTGTCACGCAAAATGTAGATGATGCTGCCGGTTATGGCTGTCATAAAACTGCTTCCTATCAGAATCTGAAGGAAAACGTGTCCTGCCTGGTATATCTGCGCAAAAAAACCGGCAAGGAGAAAAAAGAGATTGTGGACTGCGGATATACCCAGTAATATCAGAAAAACCTGCATAAAAAAAAGCCGGCTTTCTTCGAGCCGGGGTACGAATCTGTATACAAGCAGTGTAGTAAGCGGTTTGGCCATGAGGTGCAGACCCCAGAAATCCAGAAAAAAATCGGACAAGAGGCCCACATAGGCGGCAAACAGAATGGCTGTGGTACGGTTTTGTGTTGCAATAACCCAGATTAACGCCACCAGGGCAATATCCGCCTGGACAGGCCCATAACTCAAATGATTGAAAATAAGCATCTGAAGCAATACCGCAGCCAGTCCGATCACGCCATATTTAAGCAGTTCTGATTTCATTGGAACAGGCTCTCATATTGAAGCAGAAGTTCTTCAACTTCCGGTTCGGGTTCAAAACGGACAATGAAAGCCTCTGCCGTCTGATGAAGTGAAACAAATGGCAGAACGAAGATTTGCTGCGTGTCGCGGCCTTCTTCAGGTTTGGTGAGGGCAACCGTGCCAATCGGTATCCCGGGCGGGAACTGATTGCTGAAACCGGAAGTCTCCACAACAGATCCAACAGGTACATCAATGGTTTGAGGCACGTACTCCATCGTCAGCTTGTTGGACTGGTCTGTACTCCATGATACAATTCCGTAAGCCCTGTTGCCCTGCACCCGGGCGCTTACCCGGAAAAGCGGATTGAAAAATGGCATTACCTGAGCATGCCCCGGGGTGGCCAGTATCGTCTGTCCGATCAGTCCGTCCGGTGTAATGAGCGGCATCCCAGGTTCTACGCCATCCCGGGTACCCTTGTTGATAGTAAACGAGTTATTGATCCCAGTCAGGTTTTTGGCAATGATCCTGACCGGTATGAGATCCAGATCAAGCGTGTCACGCAAGCCAAGCATCTGCCTGAGGGCAAGGTTTTCATCCCGCACGGATCGCAATCGGCTAAGCTCATCCTGCAGGATGATGTTCTGCTTGCCCAGTTGCTCGTTGGTCTGAAGTGCAGTACGGTAGACCCTTACCTGGGAAAGTGGCTGCTCGATGTAACTCATAGCCAGGATTGAGACCTTGCGGACAGACTGCAACCCGCCGTCATGGCGGAAAACCATGAGGAAAAAAGCGATCAGCAGGAACAGTACGGTGAGCACATGATCCTGCGCATCATCCGTCTTGCGGAGTGAAAACTGCATTCAGGTAACATTCGGTCAGGTTAGAATCGCCCGGTAGTACTCCAGATCCTCGAGCACTTTGCCGGTTCCCCGTACAACAGCCGTCAGCGGATCCTCGGCAATGTGTACCGGAAGGTCCGTAGTTTCCATGATCAGCTTGTCCAGGTTCATCAGCAGCGCTCCGCCACCCGTCAGGAAAATTCCCCGGTCCAGGATGTCGGCGGAGAGCTCGGGTGGTGTCTGCTCAAGCGATTTGGTCACAGACTCTACAATGGTATTAACGGATTCGGAGATAGCTTCCCGGATATCTTTTGAGGTTACGATGCGTGTGCGCGGGACGCCGTTGACCAGATCCCGGCCCTTTACAGTAAGCTCTAGTTCCTCATCCAGAGGAGCCGCTGACCCAAGCATGCATTTGACCTGTTCCGCTGTGCGCTCCCCAATAAGCAGGTTGTGGTTCCGCCGGAAATAATTGATGATATCCTCATTGAGCTCGTCACCGCCGAGCCTGACAGATTGCGAATACACGATGCCGGAGAGCGCAATGACGGCAATTTCTGTCGTTCCGCCACCGATATCCACAATCATATTACCTACCGGTTCGTGAACATCCAGCCCGATGCCGATGGCGGCGGCCATGGGCTCGTCAACAAGATACACCTCCTTGGCGCCGGCATGCTCTGCACTGTCCCGCACAGCACGTTTCTCCACTTCGGTAATGCCGCTGGGAACGCAGACAACCATTTTCCGGGTGGATGAATACCAGCGGACCTTCACTTTTTTGATCATGCCGCGGATCATGTGCTCGGCCACTTCGAAATCGGCGATCACACCATCGCGCAACGGGCGCACTGTACGGATTTTCTTGTGGGTTTTCTCGTGCATCAGACGTGCTTCGTGTCCGATGGCAACGGCCTGATTCTCCAGGTTGAGAGCCACGATGGAAGGCTCGTTTAACACAATACCCTGGTTCCGGGCGTGGATAAGTGTGTTGGCGGTGCCAAGATCAATGGCGATGTCTGTATACAGCCAGTCGAACAGTCCGCCTTTTGAATTATTATGACCCGTGTATGGCTTTTTGTTAATTGTTTCAGTCTGCGGCATAAACAAGTATTACTGATGTTTCGTGAACAATGGGGGAAGGAGTTGTGATAACTTCCAAAGTTACGATTTTAAACGGCCTTTTGCGAATTTCTTTGAGCGAAAACACAGAAATACCGTCGTTATTTCAGACGTACTCGAAGTTCATGATTCCTGGATCGCCAGCTTGGTTTCTGCGGTTGCTTCGACAGCATTTTAAAGCCGGACTTGCTGTTTGCTGCAATCTAATGTCGGAAATGCCTGGATCCGGTGAAAACCATGGCGATCCCAAGTTCATCAGCCTTCGCAATCACCTCATTATCCCGTACACTGCCGCCTGGCTGTATGACCGCCTTTGCACCTGCCCTGGCCGCTTCTTCAAGCCCATCGGCAAACGGGAAAAAGGCATCCGAGGCAACAACACACCCCTCCAATGTGTGGCCAAAGGTCTTGGCGTTGCCGGCCGCAATGCGGGAGGCCGTCACGCGGTTCGGCTGCCCAGTACCCACTCCGATGGTCTGCCGGTCACGGGCGTAGACGATTGCATTGGACTTGACATGCTTGGCCACGGCCCAGGCAAATTCGAGCGTCTCCATCTGCTCGCGTCCGGGTTGAACTCTCGTTACCACCTCTCGTTTCTCCCCGGCAAACCCGCTGTCCGCCCGCTGCCAGAGATAGCCGCCTGTAATCGACCGCACCAACGGTACGCTGCCATCCGGCCAGTCCAGGATCCGTATCAGCCTGCGGTTCTGCTTCTTTTGAAGCAGTTCCAGTGCTTCGCCGGTGAAAGACGGTGCCAGGATGATCTCCGTGAAGATCTGGTCCACTTTTTGCGCTGTTGCACCATCAACGGGTCGGTTGAACAGTACGATCCCACCGAATGGTGAAGTAGTATCCGTTGAAAATGCCTTTTCCCACGACCTTTCCGCACTGTCTGCAAGTGCCACACCGCAGGGTAGGCTGTGTTTGAAAATGGCACACAGCACCGCGTTGTCTTGGCGGAAATCGGCTGCAAGGTTCAGGGCCGCATCAATATCCAGGTAGTTGTTGTAACTGAGTTCCTTTCCGTGAAAACAATCGATATACTGGTCGGGATTGCCGTAAATGGCCGCCGGTTGGTGCGGGTTTTCGCCGTAGCGGAGCTCGCGGTAGACGGGGGTATGGATGTTCAGTGCAGCAGGGACGGAGGCAGGACTTGCTTGCACATTCGCCTGACTCTGGTCCTGACTCTGGACCTTATCCTGGCCCATATTCTCACGAGCCGCCTCTGCCGCAAGGCCCGCATCTCTTATCATCATGTCCAGTGTGTCGGAGATGGCCCCATCGTATGAGGCCGTCAGTTTGAACGCCTGTACGGCGAACTTCGCGCGGAGCGCCGAACGGATTTTCACTCCATTTTGATCCAGTTCTTCAACCAGTTCTGCATACTGTCCGGGATCTGTGACCACACAGACATTCTCGAAATTCTTGGCTGACGCCCGGACCATGGCAGGTCCGCCGATATCTATGTTCTCGATGGCATGCTCAGCATCACCTGGCCGCTCCTGCACCGCTTCCCGGAAAGGGTAGAGGTTTACGATCACCAGCTGTATTGGATGGATCCCAAGCTCATCCAGCGTCCTGGCATGATCGGAAACCGCGGGCCGGGCCAGCAAACCGCCGTGGATTTTTGGGTGAAGGGTCTTGACACGCCCACCCAGGCATTCCGGAAATCCGGTAATCTCGGATACATCGGTGACAGGAATTCCAGCTTCCCGTATCAGCCTGGCTGTACCGCCAGTTGAAATGAGTTGAATGCCTGCATCATGGAGGTGATGTACAAGCTCTGGCAAGCCGCTTTTATCGGATACGGATATAAGCGCCCTTTCGACCGCAACGTCCGGAAGCTGATTCAGGTACTCTGAAGTCATATAAAAATGTTTTTCTGGGATTTACTGTTTCTGATTCTAATTCGGCGAAATCCGGTGGTCATCCACACTAATTATTCACCTGCCGTGTTCATCTGTTCTCCAAAAACCACACAATTTACACATGAACTGAAAGACAATAATGCGAAACACGCACCTGTATAAGCGCTGAAAACTGACCTGCAAAAGTGCTTGACATGGACCTGCACATGCAAGGAACACTATTTTCAGCACTGATGCAGAAATTCATGGCACAGAAAGGTCTCAACTGTGGGATAGCAGGAAACGGACTACCTTGGGATACAAAAGGTGTTCCTGTTTCAAAACCCGCTCTGCCAACTGTTCGGCGGTGTCATCCTTACGGACCGGCACCCTTGCCTGTGCTATCACGGGCCCCTCATCGTAGTTGTTTGTCACATAATGGACGGTGCACCCCGACTCTTCGTCACCGTTTTCTATAACGGCACGGTGTACCTTTATTCCATACCAGCCCTTTCCACCATATTTTGGCAGCAAAGCAGGGTGGATGTTGATGATCTTTCGCTTGTACTTCTCAACGATCTCATCCGGGATCTTTTTCAGGTATCCCGCAAGTACGATCAGACTTGGGGACTCCCGGTCAAGGATTTCCTGCAGTTTCTGCAGGTATCCATCTGCCTCGCCAAATGAGGATGGCGGAAGAACAACATCCCGTATGCCGTGATCCCGGGCATAGTCAAGGGCTCCGGCGTTCGGATTGTCACTTATGAGGGCTGTGATGCGGGCGGGAACCTCTTTTTTCAAAGCGGCCTGGTGAAGCGCCTTGAAATTGGAACCCGTACCGGATGCAAAGACGACGATGTTCTTGGTTTTCAAAAATCAAATATTGATTCGGTACTGGTGATTTTGACTGTTTTTCCAAATGTAATCGATAACTCAACGCCCAGCGGAAACGGGATTTTGTGGTCGATGTGTCCGTAGGGGACATCCCGCAGTACTGGCAGGTCTGTCTCCTTGAGCAACCGGTCCAGTACTTTTTCCATCGACGGCACATCGTCAAACGTCTCCTCATCGGGTGGCGTAAACGATCCGAAGATTACGGCATTGGCCGCATCCAGCCAACCGGCCAGTTTTGCCTGCCACAAATAGCCTTCGGTCTTGTGCCGTGGCTCGCCGACGTCCTCCAGGATCGGGATGCTTCCCGTCAGGTCCGGGAAGTACGGGGAGCCCGCCTGCTTGGCGGCTACGGAAAGCGTGCCCGGCATGGCCACACCACGCACCTCGCCCGAAGACCTGCTGGAAGGAACGGACAGTTCGTAATCTATTTTGCCGGTTTGCATGAAGTCCCAGAAAGCTTTCTCAAATTCGGGATGGACCGGATCCGTGTAGAAGTCAGTGGCTGGCATGCCGGTGGAAAGGGAGGGAATGCCGGTTCGTGCAAATATTCCCCATTCAAGAGCAGTGATGTCGCTGTAACCGATCATCAGTTTTCTGGCTGATTTGATAGCCTCGTAATCAAGAAGCGGCAACATGGCACTGCTTCCGAATCCGCCCCGGGCAAAAAAGATCAGGTCGACATCAGGATCATTGACCAGTTGCATCAGATCCTTTGCACGATCTTTGGCGCTGCCGGCCAGATAGTTGTCACGGGCATGGCAGCTCGGTTTCACGATGACCCTGTACCCGCGTTTCTCAAAGTAGGCAACCCCTTTCTCCAGCCTCACTGGTTCAATGGGTGAAGACGGTGCCATAATCCCAATAGTTCCGTTTTCTGGTAAATGTCTCAGTTTTATCATGTAAATAAGATTTATTTCTGTTCGACGGGACTGAATATTTTATAGTTGTCAAAACTCCACCTGATCTGCTTGATCGTAATGACAATGGTGGCTGTCATGGGAACTGCGATCAGCATTCCAAAAATGCCGGCCAGCTCGGCGCCGGTCATTACAACGAATAGTATCACGAGAGGGTGCAGGTTGGCTGACCTGGAAAACAGCGTTGGCTGCACGATGCTGACATCGATGATCTGCGTGATGAGGATAGCAGTAAAGACATAGATGACAAGCGAGAAGTCACCCGTTTCAAGGATCGACACGATGATGGACAGGATATAACCGATTACCGGCCCGAAATAGGGGATGATGTTGGCAACCCCAACTGCTATTCCGACAGACAAGGCGTTGTTCAGTCCAGCAAAGCTGAGCATGATGGTTGCCGTGGTGGCAATGATGATGCTCTGAAGGCCGACACTTTTAAAGTAGGTGACCAGTCTTTTTTCGACTTTTTCAATTCCTGTCAATACGCTCTCAAAGTACCGGTTGGGGATAGCCTCAAGGATGTTCCGGCGCAGTCGCGCTCCGTCTTTGAGGATAAAGAAAGTGGCAAATGGAACCACGATGAAGGCCCAGAAGATATTGGCGAAAATTCCAAGGATGTTGTTGATGGTCCGGGAAAAATCATCTGTCTGGAACAGGGCTTCAACGGCTCCAGGAACATTTTCACGCAGAAATCCTTCGGGCAGGATGGGCACTCTTTGCAGGATCTGCTCTTCGATTTCAGCACTGACCGCGAGGACGGCATCGATGTTCAACTGCTGCCCGAGCATGATCACCTGTCCGGCTATGGCAGGGAGTATGGTGCTTGAAAACCAGACGAGCAGTAGAACAAGTGTGGAAAGCACAATGCTTATACCCAGCGTGCGGTTCAGGCCCAGTGCCTGCAATCTGCTGACAAAAGGATCCAGTATATAGGAAAATACCAGGGCGATAAGTGCGTAGAGAACAAGTACGAAAAAGCGGTAAATGACGAAGAGGATAAGCAGGACTACGGCAAGTCCAATCAAGAATCGAATAAATCGTTCTATGTTAAAGCTCTTCATTCTCCAGCTTTTTTAGCAGTTCATCGCATTTCTCCATTACAGCGTACCCTGGAAATCCTCTTCGCAACAGAAAGTCAGCCAGCTTTTTTTTGCGTTTCAATCCCTGTTCGGTACGCAAGAGCCGCTTTGCGGCACTTTTGGCGGCAGCTATCAGGGCCTCATCAAGCTGATCTTCCGTAAAGGTATTCGCAAGGGCCGAGTCAATATACTGTTTTTTTACTCCTTTTTGAGCCAAAGCCTGTCGAATTTTTCCGGGTCCCCATCCATGACGGCCTTTTTTTTCGCATGTGAATGTTTCGGCAAAAGACTCGTCGTCCAGATACCCCTTTTCAATGAAGGGAGAAAGCGCTCCGCGCGCCTCTTCTGCAGTAAACCCTTTGGCAAGGCACTTTCTGATGATTTCACCAGAAGCATGATCACGAACGGCCAGCCACCGGTTAATCTGCTCGTGGATCTGATGCTCCCTGTCGAGCCGGGTCAGTTCTTTGTAACGATCGAAGGTAATTTCCTGGCCACGGCTGATGCCTGCTTTTTCGATTGCTGCCCGGTCAAAGCCGCCCGCAAAAGATCCCTCGATAAACAGCGAGATCCTCTCTTTCTTCTTTTTCTGGGAAACGATATCCGTGCAACGTCCCGGAAGGGAGAGCTCCGATTCGTTCATCATGGAAACCGGTTAGGCGTGGAGGCCGGACTGCCCGGCTATGATCTCAGTTTTCTGTTTCGTTATCACTGACCGATGCTGCAACTGAGTTCTTGGCGGCAGTTTTTTTTGCGGAAGACGGTTGTGGAGCAGCTTCCGTGCCATTGTCAGGATAATGATCAGGCATCAGTTTCCGGCGCACCATATCCTCAATCTCGGAGCTGAGCTTGGGGTCTTCCTGGAGGAACTGCATGGCAGAATCGGTGCCCTGTCCGATAGGCTCTCCGTCGTAGCGATACCAGCTTCCACGCTTTTGCACAATGTCATACTGGACGGCAAGATCCAGAAGCTCGGCAATGCGTGAAATTCCCTGGCCATACATAATGTTGAATTCACAGGTCTTGAACGGTGGAGCCACCTTGTTTTTGACCACCTTTACTTTTGTCCGGTTCCCAATTACATCATCACCCCGTTTAATGGCGCCTATCCGTCGGATATCGATGCGTACCGATGAATAAAACTTGAGCGCCTTGCCACCGGTAGTGGTCTCGGGGTTGCCAAACATGACGCCAATCTTCTCACGAAGCTGGTTGATAAAAATTACGGCTGTATGGGTCCGGTTGACCACACCTGTCAGTTTCCGGAGGGCCTGTGACATCAGGCGTGCCTGAAGCCCGACCTGGGAGTCTCCCATCTCTCCTTCCAACTCCGCACGCGGGACCAGTGCTGCCACCGAGTCAATCACGACAACATCCAATGCCGCAGAGCGGATCAGGGTCTCCGCTATCTCAAGCGCCTGCTCACCATTGTCAGGCTGCGATATGAGCAGTTCATCAATTTTTATTCCCAAAGCCTTGCCGTATTTGGGATCAAATGCGTGCTCGGCATCGATAAGTGCGGCATGTCCGCCGGCTTTCTGGGCCTCGGCGATAACATGAAGGGCCAGCGTGGTCTTACCGCTCGACTCAGGCCCGTAAATCTCTGTGACACGTCCGCGAGGTATGCCGCCTACACCCAGCACATGATCTATCATCAGCGAACCGGTAGATATGCACGGTATGTTTTCAATGGGCTGGTCGCCCAGGCGCATGATGGTTCCCTTGCCGTACTGTTTTTCAATCTGGCCCACGGCCAGGTCTATGGCTTTTCTGCGTTCGTTATCAGACATGGAATGACACTCCTTTATGTATATGTGTGAAATATGTGGGAATATAAACCCTTTTCGCAAGAATACCAACAGCCCCTGCGAATATCTTTACCTCTTAAGACAAGGAAACGAGGCAAAACTTACAACCCATTTTGTGATAAATCCACAAAAATGTCGTCATTTTGTGTGTTTTTGGATCAGAATGTGCTGACTGCACCCTTTTTGTCCTGCATGCCGGAAGGCTCCCTTTCGACATCACCGGAAAGAATCCCTATCTTCACTCCTCGAACACATGTAACAAGGGACCCTGATCTGCACCCACAACCATGATCGACACCCACAGCCACATCTACTTGCCGCAATTCCGCAAAGACCTGTCCGAGGTGCTGGACCGGGCAGCCGATGCGGGTGTAACCGATATCTTGATGCCGGCTATCGACTTCGGGTCGCTGAAGCAGATGGATGCGCTTTCCCATCCATCCATCCGTTTCCACAAAATGGCGGGCATCCACCCGTGCGATGTGGAAGGCCATCCGGAAAATCTTGTGGATAAGCTGCTGGAGCTCGGCAGCTCCGCCGATATCATCGCAATAGGTGAGACGGGGCTCGACTACTACTGGTCTAAAGAGCACATAACCGCCCAGAAGGAAAGCCTGCGCCGGCATTGCGAGGTCGCAAAGGAGCTCGACAAACCAGTTATCCTGCACAACCGTGACAGCACCGATAACCTGCTGGATATCATAGAGGAGCAGCAGGATGGCAGCCTTCGAGGCATCTGGCACTGTTTCAACGGCACCCCGGAGCAGGGACAGAGGGCGCTTGAGCTCGGATTACATCTGGGCATTGGCGGGGTGGTCACGTTCAAAAACGCGGGAGTGGACCAGGTAGTCGCCGAAATGCCGCTGGACCGGCTCGTACTGGAAACGGACGCCCCCTACCTGGCACCCGTCCCAAAACGCGGCAAGCGCAACGAACCGTCCTTCATGAAATACACAGCGCAAAAACTGTCCGAACTGTTTGGCATCTCTTTGGAAGAAACCGACCGCATCACCACGGAAAACGCACGCCGGCTGTTCCGCCTCTCCTGATTTTACCTCTCCCGCAGCAGCCTCAGAAGCTCGCGGCTCTCTTGATCCCGATACAGCATTTTCAGGCACCAAAGATTGTATGCGGTGATCAACGGGATATCCGGCTGCCTGTCAAAAAGCATGGCGTAGACCTCCTTCAGCGTCAATCCGAAGAACACCTTTGCCATGAACGCCCACATCCATCCACCAATACCCGAACCAATAACGAAAAAAAGCAGGATCACAATCAGCAGCCCCGCCGTCTCCAGCAATCCGATCGGCTCCTCTCCCGTCATTCCCAACAGGTGGAACAATCCGAAAACACCGGATACAGTGACAACGACAGACACAAGAAGGCTCACAGCGAGATAGCTGTACCGGATTTTTTTCAGGTTTTTCATGGCCGCCGCATACCAGGTGTTGCTTCGTGACCGCCCTGCCAGAAGGAAGCCGCCACCCATATTATACAGAATGATATGAACGGAACGGCAAAGGGGGCAAAGGAAAAAACACCCAGGCCAAATGATTGCAACACCGCACCCAAAGCCAGAATCGAAATCACATAGATCCGAAGCAGCCAGACCGCCCAAAGCTTGCCTTGCCACATGAACCACGAGGCAAAAAGCGGCACCAGCGCGGGAACGACCATCATCCAGACGATCAAAATGTTCAGATTTGAATGGTCCGGGTCAAAAATCATGGCACTTAGTGCCCAGACCAGCGCGCCAAGGCTGAACGCCCCCATAATGGCGCTGAGGATCTTCCAGGAGCCCCGTGTTTCCATCATCGAGAGGTTTTTTCCCATAGCCGTAACTTTACGTTCTCAGGTGGATCCGGATCCCGCCGGTCACGTATCATCCCCGTCATCTCCGGATTGACCGGAATTGCCGTCCCGCACCGGAAAGGTAATATAGTCGTCGCACAGTTTGGCCAGGCTTCGGCGCAAATGGCTGGAAACCAGAATGGTGCCGCCGCCGGACTTGTACTCGTTTAGCAGCTCCAGCGAAGCCTTCTTGCTCGGTTCGTCCAGGGCACGGAAGGGCTCGTCCAGCAGGATGATCTCCGGCCGGGTGATCAGGCTGCAGGCCAGCATCGTCTTCTGAAGCATCCCGCTGGAGTACGTGCCGATCAGGTTCTCACGCCGCTCGTCGAAATGCAGCCGCCCCAGCAGCTCGTCCATCTGCCCCGGCGATTCCTCATCCACCCATTTTTTGCGCGCGCGCAGGGTCCACTCCAGCAGTTCGTTGGCGCTCAGGTAGGCCGGCAGGTCCGCGGCGTCGGTCACGATGCCAATGTGCGCCAGAAACTTGTGCGGCGCATCGTATATCGGCTGGCTAAGGAAGGTGATGGTCCCCTCGGTGGGGAAGGCCGTGATGGAGACCAGCCGCAGAAACGTCGTCTTGCCGGAGCCGTTGGCCCCGATCAGCCCGGTGGCGGTGCCCTTACGGAAATGGTGGTCCATGCCGGACAGGATCATCGGGCCGGTGCCGTACCGTTTAGACAGGTTCTGGACATGGAGAAATTCGCTCATGGTGCCGCTATTACGTTTGAAATGTTATCGGGTGGATGGGGGAGTGGGTGGATGCGGGTGTCGGCCCGGACAATGCAGGTCACGCATAGCGCCTCCGGAAGGCCAGTTCGTTGTTGCGGGTGAGCAGCAACGCGGCCACGGCCGATGCCGCCACATCGGTCAGTGTCCACATCCACACGGCATTCCAGCCGACCGAGCCCGAAAAGAGCGCCGCGGCGGATACGGTCAGCAAGAGCGCCAGGGTCCAGCGGATCTGCAGGAAAAAGCGCACGACCAGCCAATGGCCCGGCGGCATCATCCACCAGTGGAAAACCGGCGGCGAGACGGCCGTGCCGCTGACAGGCCACGCCAGCATGTTTTTGGCCAGGACCCAGAACATCAGCCAACCGGCGTGCCAGCTCTCGGGCGTGCCCAGCCAGATCAGCAGCCAGTAGGTGAAGGTGAGCAGGGCTATGATGCGGCCCATCGGACGCTTGCGGTCGAGCTGCACGATCTGGGTCCAGACCGCCGCACGCCAGCGCTGCGGCACCCAGTAGACCGATTCATAGGTGGCCGGGGCCCGCGATTCTCCGGTGCCGGCGGACGGGTTCGTGAACAGCTCGTCGTAGAAGGCGTCGCTCTGGTAGTACAGGCGGTCGTAGCGGCGTATCTGCCCGGTGAGCCGGTATCCCGCATAGCCCAGGAAGAGGACGAACGGCAGCACCGCTCCGGCCGTGTGCGGGATGGCGGCCGACGCCACCACACTCATCATACCGACGAACGTGACCATGATGGTGCTCAGGAAAGTGGGGAACATGCCGGCATCCACCGGAGTGCTTTTTCCGACAGCATCCAGCGACTCGAAAAGCCGCCGGCCCGATTTGCCCTCGTTCCAGCGCTGCGACGATTCGCCGATGGTCACAAAACGGTACAGGGCGTAGAGCATGATGGCCGTTAGTGCGAGTGCGCCGGTGCCGAAGAGCCGTGTTTTTTCGTGGAACTCCTGCGCCGCACCCGTGCTGTCGCCGAATGCGATGACCGCCGCCGCAGCAAGCCCGTAGAGCCAGATGGCGCGCAATTTCACCAGGTGATGCACGAACAGTCGTCGCGGCGAGGGGTTGATCTGCAGGATCAGCGTCTTGTCGCCGTCGGGGAAGAGCAGGTGCGGGGTGATGAACGCCATGCCCGCCGCAAACACCATGCCCAGATACCGGAACAGCACAATGCGCTCCTCCATCGCCAGGTCGTGCGACAGCCACAGCAAGGCCGAGAGGAGCACCAGCCCCGGCGCCATCGCGGTCACACGCCGCGCCAGCGGCACATGCCTGCCGGGTATGGTTCGGTATGTGAGCGGGGTGAGCACGCGGCGTCTTGTCAGTGAGTATCAGTTTCGATGGGACGGAAACCCAGTGCTGCAAGCAAGGGATGCCGTCTCAGCACGGCTTCATCCAACCCGATTTCGGCAAATTCGTTCCTCAGCGGCGTGTTCTGGCGCAACCGGAGGAAATCCGGGCCCTTTTGCGCTTCCGGCCTGCCGATCAGTTTGCGCAGGTCGGCATCGTACGAAAAGGCCGGATGAAGGTGCGCGATGAGGGCTTGAAGCGATAAGTCGCCTTTGGGTATTTCTTGTGGATGGGGCTGGGCGGCCGGCGTTTCGGGATCCTCGAGCTCCAAATACCGGTGCAGCGCCGTACACATCATCTCCGAGGCGTTGCGCTTCGCCTCGATCGAATAACCGGCTATGTGGGGCGTGGACAGAAAAGCCTTTTGTGCCGTGGTATCGGAGAAAACGGGCTCGCCCTCCCAGACATCGCACGCAAATATCTTCACATGCCCCCGTCCGTGGGCATCAAGAACCGCCCGTTCATCCATGACCCCGCCCCGGGATGCGTTGATCAGAAGCTTTTTTGGAGCGGCGGCCAGCCTGGCTTCATTCAGCCAGTGCCATGTAGCGTAGGGACCGCTGCGCTCCAGCGGCACGTGCAGGGTGAGCATGTCGCACTCCAGCACCTCTTCCATGGATGCGGACTTGAAGGGGGCGTCATGGCCGGCCGTGCGCTCACGCTCCTCCCTGGGCGGATCGTGAAGTTTGCAGTGCACTCCGAGTTTTCCAAGCAGGCCTGCCACCGCCGAACCCGTGAATCCCGCACCAATCACACCAGCCGTAAGCTCCGACGGCTTCAGACCAAGGGATTCGCAGGCCGCCAGCACGGCAACCGCCACATATTCGGCCACGCTGCGCGCATTGGACCCCTTGGCATCGGCGACGGTTACGCCCAGCCGGTCCAGCCAGGCCTGGTCAAGGTGATCCCTGCCCGCTGAAGCCGTGGCGACAAAGCGAACCTTGCTGCCTTCAGGCAGTGTCTTGGAATTGACGGGATTGGTCGTTCGAACCAGCAGCGCATCGGCCTGGCGCACCTGGTCCAGTGTCCACCCGGCAATGGGATCATAAGGGACAAGCCGTAGAGAAGGGTGGAGGAACCGTTGGAGCTGATAGTGATGGCGGTCGGCCAGTACTGTGATCACGGGCAGGGCCATCAGAATCGGTGATGTTGGTTCCGGCGCGATTTTGGCGGGTCAAGGATCTCTTTGATCAGTATGCCGTCACGCAGTTTTTCGGGGTCCATAAGTACACCTTTGATATACTTTTTACCCCGGGTCGATGTGACAACCACTTCCGGTGTTTCATCCAGGTCCTGATAGATGGGATTGTCACCTTCGATAAGCTCGCGGCTGACCTCGTCGGCCTGGGCTCCAATCTCGGCGCCTTTACTGGCCTGATGTGAAAAAGAATCCGTTGGAGCCGGTTCGGCGCCGCGGATGGGTCCGTGTGAAGGGTGGCGATAGGAGGATTCGCGCCTGGTCCTTCCCTGGGAGCGGGTGCCCCGCCGTTCGGCAATGGTTTCAGGCTGTCGGGAAGCACTTTGCGTCTGCTGTTCCGGCTCGGGGCTTTGTGTGCGGCCCTGATTCGCATCCTCTCCGGAAAGGACCTTTTCCAGCCCCTCGAAAAACTCCTCCCAGGATTGCTGTCCGCGTTCCTCACGGCGTGCGGCCCTCCGTTCGTCCCTGGTAGGGGTCTGCCGCTGTATTTCCCTTTCGGGCTCCGACCATGGGTCCTGAGCGGTACCGGTTTTTTCTGCGCGATCGGCACTACCTTTCAGCCCTTCGAAAATCCGCCGGAGAAACGGAAAAAGGAGCAGTATCAGAATCAGGATGGTAAAGGGATCCATTTCAATCTATTTGTTGGCATTGCTTATATTCCGTCAAACAATGTGGCAAGATATCAAATTTTTCCACAAGAATTCATATGGAAAGCCGTGCCGGAAACATGCGCCGGTCTGTCCGGTCATCCGGCTTTATGGCACCTTTTACACCTTGTGAAACATGCCCGGTATCACTGAACAGATCTTTTTAATGGTGAAATGTCCACGACCGTAAACCGATACAGAGGAACATGGATGAGCATGGTGGAATACCGGCAAAAATGCGCATCTTTATCCTCCACCTGGATATTCCCAGTGACCTTCTGAACCCAAAGTTTTCAACAGATGCAATCCCACAACATCGTCTCCCTGATCCGCAAGAAGCGAAGTCGAGAAACCCTCACTTCCGATGAAATCGCCTATCTCATCCGGCAGTACAGCAGCGATTCCATGCCGGACTATCAGATGAGCGCTTTCCTGATGGCGGCGTTCCTCAACGGTCTTGACGATGATGAAGCCGCCGCGCTAACCCGGGAGATGCTCCATTCCGGCACGGTCCTGGACCTGTCCGACGTCCCCGGCACCAAAGTCGACAAGCACTCTACCGGCGGGGTTGGCGACAAGACCTCGCTGATACTGGCGCCCATAGTGGCGGCGTGCGGCGTGCCTGTGCCCATGATCTCCGGCCGCGGGCTCGGCCACTCCGGCGGCACCCTCGACAAACTGGAGTCCATCCCCGGCTTCAACGTCAACCTCGACCTCAAACGCTATGTGGAAGTGCTCAAGAAGCACAAACTGGTACTCATCGGCCAGACCGAGGAGATCGCCCCCGCCGACAAGCGCATGTATGCCCTGCGCGATGTCACGGCCACGGTCGAATCCATCCCCCTGATCGCCGGCAGCATCATGAGCAAGAAACTGGCCGAAGGCATCGACGCCCTGGTCCTGGACGTCAAATTCGGCAACGGCGCGTTCATGAAGACCCGGGAGGATGCGCTTAAGCTGGCGCAGCGCCTGGTCTCCATCGGCGAGGAGTTCGGCAAGCGCACCATCGGTTACCTGACGAGCATGGAGCAGCCTCTGGGCAACATGGTGGGCAACTGGCTGGAGGTGTACGAGAGCATCGAATGCCTCAACGGAGGCGGGCCGGATGACCTCATGGAGGTCACGCACCTTCTGGCAGGCACCATGATCTGGCTCGGCGGCCAGGCCGGTTCGCCCGAGGAGGGCATCGAGCGCAGCAAGGCCGCCATTTCCGACGGCAGCGCCATGCAGAAGCTGCGTGATATCGTCCGGGAACAGGACGGCTCCACCGGATTCCTGGACCGCCCGGACGATTACCCGCCCGCCTCGCACTCTTTTGACGTGGACGCCGCATCCGACGGCTACGTGACTGCCATGGATGCCTACGCCATCGGCATGGCCGGCGTGGAGCTGGGTGCCGGGCGCAAGTCCAAGGAAGACAGTATCGATCCGGCCGCCGGCATTATCCTCAAGAAAAAGATTGGCGATACGGTGCGTCAGGGTGAAACAATCGCACGGTGCTTCACGAATAAGGAAGAACAAGCGGACAGTGTCCGGCAGATGCTTCAGGATGCCGTCACCGTCGGTTCTTCCCGGCCGGAAATACCGGCCCTGATCACCGACAAGGTTACACGGGACGGCGCAGAACCCTGGAGCTGATCTCCCGGACTTGTCCGGTTACTTTCCAACCAAAACCGGAGAAGTTATGTGGAGAAGATTTGTACGCGCCATCAAGTCCCTGTTCGGCGGCATCGTCGGCTCAATGGAGGATCCCAAGCGGATCCTGGAACAGAACATCCGTGAGCTGAACGACCAGGTACCGCGCATGAACGAGAACATCGCCACGGTCAAGGCCAACGTGATGCTGCTGCAGAAAGAAGTGCGACGGTACGAGGATCAGGTCCAGGACCTGACGGCCCGCATCCAGTCTGCCATCCGCGCCGAGCGGGACGATATCGCCGAAAACTATGCGCTGCAGCTTCAGCGCGGCCGTGAAAACCTGGAAGTGTCGCGCCAGCACCTGAAACAGGCGCAGCTGGCCTATGACAAGGCCCTTCAGGTCAAAAAGACCTTCATGCGCGAAAAGGACCGCAAGATCCGCGAAGCCCGCGATGCCATGCGCGAAAGCGAGCGCTCCGAATGGCAAGCCAGGGTTGCCGATACGCTTGAGCAGTTCGAGGTCGGCGGCATGGATGCCACCCACGATGAGATGATCACGCGCATCAAGGAAGAAACCGCGCGCAACGAAGCCCGCATGGAGCTGGCGCTCGACAGCGTCGACAGCAAGTCGCTCGAGCTGGAATACGACGCCGAGAAGCTCAAGGCTGCCGAGATCGTGCGGCAGTTCAAAAAGAAAATGAAAGGCACGCCCGCGCTTACCGAAGGCAAAGAGTCTGCCGAAGTAGTCGTCGAGCGCACCGAGCCCAACATCCTTTCCCAAAAAACCGTCCATGTGAAAGAGACCAACCATGTCTGACAACCGCTCCATCCATTTCACCCGGGAAGCGTTCCTGCATCCGGTCAACCTGGGCTTTCTGCTGACCGTCAGCTTCCTGGCGCTCCTGTTCTCCGGAACCCCCTGGATGCCCACCATCCTGTTTTCCGTAGGCCTGGGGCTGGAACTGCTGTATCTCGGCACGGTGCCGCAGAAGCCGTGGTTCCGGCGCCATGTCACTTCCCGGAGAAATGAGGAGCTGCGCAGGTCGGGTCTCATCGAAAAAAGCCGGTTCGACCAGCTCGAACTGGCGAATCAGAAGAGGTTCCTGGCCTTCCGGACCATCCACGACAAAGTGCTGCTGAATTTCGAGCGGCTGCCCGAGTCGTCGCGTCCGCTCACCCGCCAGCTCATCCGGAGGCTGGAGCAGATGATGAAGGATTACCTTGACCACCTTGTGCTGCAGGAGCGGTACCATGAGTACCTGGACCACATTTCGCCCGAGTCGATCACCATTGAAATGCGCAAGCTGAAGAAGGAGATGGCGGCACTGTCCCCCGGACGGCTCATGGAGGTGAAGCAGCGGCGGATGCAGATCCTCGAAAAGCGCCTGGAACGTCACCAGGTAGCCGCCGAGAAGGCCGAGATCTGCCGGTCGCAGCAGGAGACCATGGAAGACGCCATCCGGTACGTACACGAAAAATCGATCACCATGTCGCATCCCGATGAACTGGACGGCCATCTGGACCGCCTCATCAGCGAACTGGAGGAGACATCGGCGATCATACAGGATATTGACGATGACATACCGCCTACGTATACTGTGCTGAGACAATTGGAAGGTCAGGAGGATGACGATTCAGGTCCTTTTGTTGTCCGCTGACAAAAACCGACAGCACCGTTCCTGAGCCGGGCGCTGTACCAAACCCGGAATATTATGAGCTATCAGCCGGAAACCCTTCTGGTGGATATTCAAGACCGTATTGCAACCGTAACCATTAACCGTGCAGAAAAGCTGAACGCGATCAACAGCCGGGTTCTGGATGACCTCCGGCAAGTATTCGAGGCGCTGCATGAAGATGATTCCGTAGGTGGCGTTGTTGTGACCGGCACCGGAACAAGGGCGTTTGCCGCCGGTGCCGATATTGCCGAACTCAACAACCTGCGAATCAAGAGCGGGGAACGGGCCTCTGCCAAGGGTCAGGCCGTAATGTCACTGATCGAGTCGACCGGCAAACCGGTTATAGCCGCCATTGAAGGGTACGCACTCGGGGGTGGATGTGAGCTGGCCCTTGCGTGCCACCTCAGGGTCGCATCCAGAACGGCCAGACTCGGGCTGCCCGAACTGGGTTTGGGACTCATGCCCGGCTATGGCGGCACGCAGCGCCTTCCGCGCCTGATTGGCAAGGGCAGGGCCCTGGAAATGATCCTCGATGGCAATCCGGTGGATGCCGAACGCGCCCTGGACATGGGTCTTGTAAACAAGGTGGTTGAAGAAGGAAAAGCGGTCCGCACATCCCGGGAATGGCTTCAGCTGATCATGAAAAAGGCACCGATCGCCATCCGCCTTGCCATTCAGTCTGTCCACGCCGCCTATCCCAATCGCGCCCAGGGTTTTCAGGATGAAGCCCGTCTGTTCGGCCAGCTCTGCGGCACGGACGATGCCCGCGAAGGAACGGCCGCCTTCCTCGAAAAACGAAAACCCGGGTTTCATAACAGATAAAACCGTATTATTGGCAGATAACGTGAGTCGCAAGGCGGGGCCGTGTTCCACAGTGATACCCGCCAGAACAAATACCAGAGGTTACACAGACACATTGGATACATCTTCGTCATCACAGGAACCGCCGCCTGAAATGGGAGCTGCGGTATGAATGAGTGGCTCCTGATTGTGTTAGTGATTCTGCTGAGCGGTTTTTTTGCAGGATCGGAAATCGGGTATGTATCTGCGAACCGGCTGAAGTTGGAAATCCGGGCCAGGAAAGAGACCATCCGCTCAAAGGCGCTTTCAAGGTTCATGAAAGATCCTGAAGCGTTCTTGTCCACGACGCTCGTCGGCAACAACGTGGTCAATGTCTTGTACGCGACCCTGATGGCGCTGTTTCTGGTGCAACCCGTATCCACACTTTATTTCTCGGTCTTTGACGTCTACCCGTCTGATTTTGTGGTCCTGCTTATCCAGACCCTAATCGCGTCGCTAGTGATCATGATATTCGGCGAGGTGGTCCCAAAAGTGGTGTTTCGTATCAACTCGGAGGGGTTGATCTACAACCTGGCGGCCGTCTACCGCATGCTCAACCTGCTGTTCCTGCCGTTTATTTACGTTGCCAACGGTCTGGCCAGACGCCTGATACGCCTTGTGATCCCGGAGTCGGAGTCATCGGTTCAGGTCTATCGCCGCCAGGACATCGAAATGCTTTTGCGGGAACTCGGCGACAGTGAAGAATCGGACATCGACCGTGATGATTCCGAACTTCTGACCAACGTGCTGCAGCTCTCCAACAAGCGCGTGCGTGACTCCATGATCCCGCGTACGGAGATCATAGCCGTCGAAAAAAATGCCAGTCTGCAGGAGGCATTGCAGAAATTCGTCTCCTCCGGCTTTTCGAAACTGCCGGTCTACGATCAGTCCATTGACAATGTCATAGGTGTCATTTTTGCCTACGATCTGTTCAAAAAACCCGGCAAGCTCAATGAGATCATCCGTTCCGTAAAACACATCCCATCCAGCCAGAAATCCAAGGACCTTCTCTCCGAATTCCAGAAACTCAACATCTCTCTTGCCATCGTGATCGATGAATATGGGGGAACGGCCGGTCTTGTCACCACCGAAGACCTGCTTGAGGAGGTCGTAGGCGACATCCAGGACGAGTACGACATGGAAGACGTGGTGATCAAGAAAGTCTCCCACAACACGTTTATCCTGAGCGGGGACGTGCCGCTGCAGGAGCTCTCAGAGCGCTATCCGAACACCAAGCTGCCCGAGAAAAACCAGAACTATGAGACGGTGGCCGGGTACATCATCCACGAGACCGGACGCATCCCCAAAGTTAATGAGGAAATCCTTATCGGCAACCACAAGTTCATCATAAGCAAGGCGAGACAGTCGCGAATCGAAACAGTCAGGATGACAGTGCTCTAGAACATCGCCAGTCCGGCCAGGTTCGTCCCTTGCTACCCGATGGCGCGTTCCTGCCTATCCAATATGCTGTGCACCCTGTCAACCGTGGCGCGTCCTGCCGTCGGTCCACTCGATTTCAAACGGGCTGCCGCTGTCGAACCTGTCGGAGCTGCGAACCCATTGTTCCTTTTGGTGGATGCGGGTGTAGCCCTTTTTCAGGGGAGCATTGGGATCTGCAGCCAGAAGCCGGTGATGCAGATCACTTAGCTGGGATCTCTGCTGGATAAGGCGCCGGGCGGCCGCTGAAGTGATGGCATCGGCCATGTGGCTGTTCCGCTCGCGGATGTGGGAAAGCCGCTGACGCAGGATGCCGCTCATCTGTCTCTCCTGCCATGACAGCATTTCGGCCTGCCGGGCGATGCGCTGTTTCACCTTGTGGAGTGCGTAGTTGTCCAGAAAACGGGATACCGTGTCCCTGTGGCGCTGCATAACGTCACTTAGGCGCCGTTCCAAGGTCAGCTGAAGGTCACCAATGCGCATCAGCAGGTCGTTGCGGTCGGGGACCGCCATGACGATGGCCTGCGTAGGCGTGGCGGCGCGCACATCCGCCACAAAATCGGAAATGCTGAAATCGGTTTCGTGTCCAACCGCGCTGATGACCGGCACGCGGCTTCCGGCAATGGCACGTGCCACCGTCTCCTCGTTGAATGCCCACAGGTCCTCCAACGAGCCGCCTCCGCGTCCGACAATGAGCAGGTCTACCTCGCCGCCCTCCGAGAAATGGCGGATGCCCTCGACGATTTCCGGTGCGGCCTGGGCGCCTTGCACGGCAGCGTGGTACAGCAGCACGCGGCACAGGGGATATCTTTTTTCCAATGTGTTGCGCATGTCCTGGAAGGCGGCACCGGTGGCGGAAGTAACCACGCCGATCGCCTCCGGAAACTGCGGTAGCGGGCGCTTTCTGCTCTCATCGAACAGCCCCTCGGCCTGAAGCCGGCGCTTTAGCTCTTCAAAAGCCTGTTGCAGGGCCCCGATCCCGGCTGCACTGATGGACCGCGCAATGAGCTGATAACGGCCGTGCGGGGGGTAGACCTGCACCGACCCGCTCACGATCACTTCGTCACCGTGCTTAGGAACCTGATCAAGCTGCTGTCTCAATGAGCTCCACATCACACAGGAAAGCTGCGCCTCCGCATCCTTGAGCGTGAAGTAGAGATGACCGTTGCGGCTGGTCTGCGGCTGGCTTATTTCACCGCGGACGCTCACCTGCTCAAATTCGCTCTCCAGGATCGCCTTGATCTCATGCGTCAGCGCGCTTACGCTGATTACGTTCCCGGGCTCTTCCACATATTGGAGCATATTCTGTTATGTGATAATCGAATGAAATGGTCAGGTTTCCCTTCTTCTGAATGCATGCAATATAGTGATTTCACTGGCCAGGCCCGCCCGGTTCCGCCAAAAATGTGCCCGACCGGATGGGGTTGGGGCAGCTGCCCCGAGAGCACCTGCCACATAGATTTTTTCACGGATTGGAAAGGGCGGATTGCCTATATTCCCAAACGGAAAAACCAAATGCAGCAACATTCCATGACCGGTGGTTAATCATAACGCAACCCCACGTCATACCAACCCCACGTCAAATCAACATCGCGTCACAAATGAACGAAACAAGGGATCTCCTTATCACCAATGTACGTCCGGTCGATGAACACCGTGACGGGACCGAAACCGTTTCCATCCTGATCAGGAATGGAGTGATCGCTGATATTACCAGTGATGTCTCCGGAAGCAGGAGCGGTTCAGACGGTTCGGCCGGGACAAAAGGCAGCGGGAAACACAGCGCAGAAGAAAGCGCTGATGGCAACGCCTCTGTGGCTCACAGCAGTGCCTCTGGTTCCCGGGAGGGCGTGCCGGTCTTTGACGCTGGAGGGGCATTTGTCTCACCGGGGTGGATGGATATGCATGTGCATCTGCGCGAGCCGGGCTATGAACACAAGGAGACGATCCGCACGGGGTGCGACTCGGCCGCCAACGGAGGTTTTACGGCCGTGGCCTGCATGCCGAACACCAATCCGCCAATTCATACCCGGGACGTGGTCAGTTATGTGCTCAAGCAGGCGCAGGGACTGCCCGTGGATGTCTACCCTATTGGAACCGTGTCCAAGGATCGTGCAGGAAAATCGATTTCCGAAATGGCCGATATGAAGGAGGGTGGAGCCGTTGCCTTCAGCGATGACGGCGATCCGGTTCAGGACAGCCGTCTCATGCGGACCGCCCTGGAGTATGCTGCCATGCTGGACGTCCCGGTCATCAACCACGAGGAGGACCTACCGCTCTCACGGCCCGGCCACATGCACGAAGGGCGCGTATCGACCCGTCTGGGTCTTGCCGGCACGCCTTCCATCGCAGAAGAGATCATGATCGCACGCGACATCCTGCTCGCGGAACTGACGGGCGGACATGTCCACGTAGCACATATCAGTACCCGAAAGGGGGTGGATCTGGTACGTCAGGCGAAGCGAAAGGGCCTGAATGTGACCACGGAGGTGTGTCCGCATCACTTCGACCTGACCGACGAGGAGATCGACCGGCAGCAATTTCACACCAACTGGAAGATGCACCCGCCTCTCAGAACAGCCGACGACGTGCAGGCCATGATCGAGGGTCTGCAGGACGGTACCATTGATGCCATTTGCACCGACCACGCACCGCACTCGGTGGACGAAAAGGAGGTGGAGTTCATATATGCGCCGAATGGGATTATCGGACTTGAAACGGCCTGGAGCATCATCTGCAAGCAACTTTTGGCTGGTGGCAAACTGACGCTCCAGGACGTCATACGCAAGCTGGCGGTCCACCCGCGTACCATCCTTCGCATACCGGTGCCAAAGCTGGAGAAAGGCGAGGCCGCCAATCTCACCTTGTTTGATACCGAAACGGAATGGATATGCTCGAAGGATGAGATACGGTCCCGTTCGGTCAACACCCCCTGGTTGAATGAAAAGCTAAAGGGTCGCGCATTAGCCATTTACAACAATCGCCAATTTTTCAGGACCGGGAAGCAGGACGCTGACCGATAAGGGCTCAGAACGGCTCAGTTAACCTCCTCAAGGATTTTTTTGAGGTCGTCGACCGGCTTGGTGCTTTTTCTGCTTCCGTTCAGGTTGTTCCGGTTTATGTTGGCATAACCGTTTCCGTTTTCACTTCCAATTCTGGCATCTTCCTTCACTTTTCTGCGATATTCTTTTTCAAAGAAGAATTCATTTTCTCCGAAAGCGGGTTCCAGATCGTCGAGCCAGACCGCGTCTTTGTTGTATTTGGCGAAGAAGGGGCGCCCACTCCAGTCAGGATTGCGGGACTGAAGGAACTGAAGGGTGAAAACTTTTTCTCCGGCTACTTCATTCACACCCAGAACATGCACTTTCCCGGGCCCGGCCGACATGCTGGGACCGCGCACAGTCCGGGCGATGCCGCTAACCTGCTTGAAAGCCCCACGGAAGATCTGCCAAGCCCTTTCCAGAGGAATGTCAAAGTGGTGTCGGGCGCCAGTGTCTCGTACCACAAACATGTAGTAGGGGATCATGCCTTGTTGTACCTGCTCGCGCCACATCTCCGCCCAGACGTCAGAGGAGTCGTTGATATGTCGAAGCAAGGGCGATTGTGTCCGGATCTGCGCGCCTGTGGAGCGGATTCTCTTTACCGCTTCTTTGTGAATTTCCGTTTCAAGCTCAACCGGATTGGAGTAATGTCCCATCAAAGCCAGATGCAGTCCGGAATCCGTGACCTTTCGGAACAGGTCCAGCATTTCGTCAGCATCGTTTTCAGTGACAAATTTGTATGGCCAGTAGGCCAATCCCTTGGTTCCTATCCGGATAGTCCTGAGGTTGGGAAGGTCCGCTTCAAGGAGCGGTTCTATGTAGGATGCCAGTACCCTTGCCTTCATGATCATGGGATCACCACCGGTAAACAGTACGTCGGTCACTTCCGGATGCTCTTTGAGGTAAGCAACAAGGAGTTCGGACTCTTTCATGGCAAACTTGAGTTCGTCAATGCCCACGAATTGGGGCCACCGGAAGCAGAAGGTGCAGTAAGCGTGGCAGGTCTGGCCCTGGCTTGGGAAAAACAAGGCAGTTTCCTGATATTTGTGCTGCATGCCATCCAGAGTCTCGCAGCCAAACTGCGGAGTGTTTTCATCTTTCTGTCCGGCAGGATGAGGATTCAGCTGCATGCGGATCTCATTTGCCGTTGCCGTTATCTCTTGTCTTGAAGCCCCATTTTGAAGTGCGGCAGCCATTTTGTCGTAGTGACGCTCCTTGAGCATTGTCTTTTGGGGAAATGTCAGCTGGAACATCGGATCTTCGGGGATATTGTCCCAGTCTATGAGCTGTTCAATTACATAATTATTGACCTTGAAGGGCAGCACGTTCCCAACGACACGAATGTCAAACCGGACATCTTCCGGAAGATTTTGCACCTGTGGGATTTTTTCAAAAGTCCTGAGATTAAAGGATTTGTATTTGGGTGCTTTCCCTTCGACAAAAAATGATTCTTTTGGCTTGAATTCAGAGTATGACAATGCAATCTCCTTGTTTAGAAGTCCACGGCTTGTCCATGCCTCTATTCATTGGAATGATGCAATGCGACGAATTGTCACATTGGTGGCGGACGAAGCCTTAATTTAGCATCGATGCCAGAAACAATCCGGCCAGTTAATTAACGCCAGATCAGGTTAACAGACTTGCATTCCAATCAAGTCAGGCAGCTGATGCAGAACAGTAACAGTTGAAAGAGTAATCAGGATCAGCCCCAACAAGGGGTTCCCGATATGTGATTGTTATTGATTAATTTATAAGTATTTCAGACTTATGCAAATTGCTTTTGTGTAACTGATGATTGCTTTAAAAATTGCCTGAAACATTAAAATCTGACAGAAAGGCCGGTAACAAGCTTGTTTTACGTGACCGGCCGTTCCGTCAGGGCATTTATGATACAAAAAGAATACCAGCTATTCAACGTGGTGTTCGCGCACTTGCGTGCGGCTGGCCATTTCTCCGTCCGAATAACGTTTCTGGTCATAGGCAATTCGCACGCCGTTGCTCCAGGTCCATTCATCCAGGAAGACGGTCATATCCACATCCCGACCCTGGTTTGCATCAAATTGTGAATAGGAGATTTCAACTGGCAGCATGTTATCGGTAGAGACACGCATGGTGACATCAAATTCACCGCTGATATGAATCATAACAGAATTATCGTCCGATCCGATCAAAGATGCCTGAAGCTCATCGGCCATCATTGCCAGGTAAACCGGATCCTTTTTGATCTCATCCATGATAGACTCTACAAATGCGGATGGAAGAGGCTGTTCCTGCCCGCCCATACGCACAACTCCCGTACCATCGGCTACTTCAATAACCTGACTGCCCATGGGTGTTGATATCTCCATGGTCATGGCATCGGGGAAGGTTATTCTGGAGGCGACCTGCAGGGACATCTCACCCTGGGGAGTCTGCACGTACTGGGTACCTTTCAGGACAAGGGTACCAATCTCGGTGCCATCCTCAATAATGGCGTCGGCAACCCTGTGCAGCCACTCTCTTCCTGCTTCAGCATCACCTTCCACGGCGGCACGCTCGGCACCCGGCCTTGGTATGCTGATGTCAATTTCTTCAAAAGCTCCGATACGCTCCAGCTGGTCTTCAATGAGCCCCCGGTTGCCGACAATGAGCACCTTCATATTGTCCGGCTGCAGGTACTCATTGGCAACACGGTATATGTCATCAACAGTAACCTGCCTTACCTGTTCGATATATTGTTCGAAGGCATCCTCTGGGAGTCCGAGATTGTAATTGCTGATCTGCTCGGCAAGTATGCGCGCGTAGCTGTCATACCGGAAGATGATCCGGTTGAACATACGTTCACGAGTCTCGTCCAGCTCCTGCTGGGTAACCCGTTCGTCCTGAAGCCTGCGGATTTGATGCATTGTTGCGTGGTAGGCATCATAGGTGTTTTCGGCAGCCGTACTCAGCCCGGTAAAAAACATGCCCGGATAGCGGACATTGCTGGAGAAGGAACCGTAAACACTGTACGCGAGACCCTGTTCGGTACGAACTTCCTGGAGCAGCCGTCCGGAAAAACCTCCACTCAGGATCTGATTCATTAATTGCAGAGCCGCATAATCGGGATTATCGCGATAGCCTCCAATGTGACCCATCCTGATTTGGCTCTGGTTCATGTCGCCCTTGTGGGCGAAGTAGAAGCCTGGTTCGAATTCATAGTCCACTTCCGGCATGTCCATTTCTACAGGCTCCCCCGGCTCGAAAACTCCGTAAGCCTCTTCAAGCCGGGTCCTGATGGTTTCGGGATCGAAATCGCCGATCACACCAACAAGCATATTGCTCCCTTTGAGAATTTCCCCATGGAATGCGATGATATCTTCCCTGGTGATGTTGTCCAGCGTGGCGTATTCAACAATCCTTGCATAAACAGATTCCGGTCCATAGATCAGTTTCCGGAATTCTCGGCCCGCCACGGAAGAGGCCTCTTCATTTCGGCGGGAAATAGCAGTCCTCCGCTGTGTTTTTGCAAGGTCAATCCGCTCCTGGGGGAAGAGAGGATTTTTGAGCAGATCGGTGAATACGGGCAGCATTTCGTCGAAATCTTCCTTGAGCACGTCCATGCGCGCCGATCCGTTGGTCAAGCCGAAAGATGTTTCCATACTGGCCGCGCGGAACTCCAGCAGCTCATTGAGGTCTTCCTCAGGATACTGATGGGAACCACCGGAACGAAGTACTGTGCCTGTGACGGAGGCGAGCCCGGTTTTTTCACCAGGTTCAAGCCATGACCCGCCATTGATCAGTGTGTTGACTGTAATGAGGGGCAGCTCCTGGTCCCGAAGCAGAAAAAACTCGATCCCGTTATAGGAGAAACGCTCCACTTCAGGGGTTGCAAATGATTTGGGCTCAGGGAACTCGAGCCCCTCTACAGGACTCTGCAACGCCGGTGAGGAAGTGCCGCATCCTCCGAGCATAACGAGTAAAATCAGAAATAAAGATAGTTGTCTCATCGTGATTCTCTTTTTTAAGATATTAATTAGATGCCGTGGCTTCTTCGAGGGTGCGGATATATCCGACGGTACGGGTCTGCTTGCGGAAGTAGGTTTCTACAACGCGCTGCAGGTCATCGGCTGTAATTGTATCCATGATGTCAAGGTCCCTGAATACGGCGCGCCAGTCGCCTCTTTGGGCATGCGCCTGTGCAAAGCCGAGTGCCATTCCCTGATTTGATGAGAGGCTGCGGATGGCCGATGCGCGGGCATTGGTCCGGATCCTTTCAATCTCCCTTTCATCGATGTCACCCTCACGGATACGGTCGAGTTCCTCGTACACGGCTTCTTCAATGTCCGCCAGATCCACTCCCTGGTTCGGGATGGCGAAAATGATGAACAGACCGGGGTATTTGCTGCCGGGAAACCCGTTCTGGCCACCGATCTGCAACGCTTTCTGCTCTTCGGTGACGAGCCTGCGGTAGAGGCGGGATGTGCGTCCCTGGAAAAGTACACCGCTCAGGATACTCAACGCCACGGCATCAGAATGGTTGACATCCACAGAATGATAACCGATCATCAGAATGGGTTGCGAGTCCTCTTCGATGACGAAACGACGCTCGCCTCTTTGTTCGGGCTCAATGGTCGTTACCCTCGGAGGCGGGGCACCGGCGCGCATGGGCCCGAAATGCTTTTCCGCCAGCCTGCGCATCTCAGCCGGGTCAACATCGCCGGCAATGGAAATGGTCATGTTGGATGGCACATAATGCCGCTCGTAAAAATCCAGCGCATTCTGAATGGTGACGGCCTCGATGTCTGACGGCCAGCCGATGGGCAGGTGCTTGTAAGGGAACGCGGAGAATGCCGTGGATACGAATTCCTCCATGAGCCTGCCAAACGGTGAATTGTCGATGCGGTCTCGTCGCTCTTCCATGATCACATCCTTTTCAACATAGAACTCGCGCATCACCGGATTGATGAACCGGTCGGCTTCTAGTGCGAACCAGAGTTCCGCTTTGTGCTGCGGAAGGCTGTAGAAAAAGGCGGTTTCATCGGCTGAGACGAAAGCATTGAGGCCTACGGCGCCCTCACGCTCCACAATCTGGCTGAATTCGTTGTTGACCACAAACTGTCCGGCTTCTTCTTGCAGCTCCTGGAACTCCGCCCAAAGGCGGTCGACCTTCTCCTGATCCGGCTCGGCTCTTCGCGACTCCAGAAGCCATGCACTGTAGATATCATCCATCCTGGCAATGACCTTCTGCTCCTCTTCCCAATTTGTGGTGCCAATGGTGGTGGAACCTTTGAAGGCCATGTGCTCAAAGACGTGGGTAAGGCCGGTCTGACCGATCTGCTCGTTGACCGAACCGACATTAACGTGGGTGACGAAACTTGCCACGGGAGCAACATCCCGCTGGATGATGATGAAATGCAGGCCGTTGTCGAGTGTGAACTCGGTGACTCTCTGCTCGATGGTCTCGAGCGTCTGTGCCTGCAGGTGAGTTACAGAACAGGCTGCCAGGACAAGGACAGGCAGAAGGCGGCGCAACAGCTGATGCGGCCAGGTTCTGCTTGATTGCGTATGCCTCTCTGTTGCATGCAGTTTCCGATTCTGAGACGGGATAGTTAGTGGTATCATGCGTTCGTTTCGGTTAGATGTTGATGTGGGAAATCCTATCCTATACGGGAATATCTCTCTCAGGATTCACAAAAAAGATAAAAACCAGCTTTTAGGGTGTGAAGTATACGGATAAAGGAAAATAAAGACACAGACAACAGATTTTTAAAGTTACTATTTCCTGACATTTATCTGTATTTCACGGCTGCTTCATGCCGTGCTTCCTTCTCCGGTTCAATGGCTTGCCGGGAAAAAAGAAAAATGGCCGGCAACCTTTTCGCATGGCGCCGCGTATAGCGGACCAGAACGACCAAAATACGGATCTAGCACCTTATTCAGTATAAACCAGCACAAAAAAGATATTATAAATGAAATGTCCATGACCGGGCATCATCCCTGATTCACAGGAACAAGATTCCAATCGTCATGGACATTCTATGTGACCTCATAAATCGAAAAACACACAATCACATGAAACGCATACTCATCACAGCCGGAATCATCATCGTGGCAGGTGCCGCAGCAGCATGGGTTTACACCTCCGGCAACGGCAACGAAAATTCCGATAAGAATGACCAGGTCAAGGTGGAAAGGGGTGATTTGGTGGAGTTCGCCCTGGCTGTCGGCAAGATCGAACCCCGCAATGAGATTGAAGTCAAATCCAAGATCTCCGGAGTGGTCAACAAAGTCTATGCCGAACCCGGCGACTATGTAGAAGAGGGCCAGCCGTTGCTGGAAATCCGTCCGGACCCGACTCCGCTCGAACTCGCCGAGGCCAAGCGCAACGTGGAACGGGCCGAGATCAGCCTTGACAACCTTCAGCGCGAGATGTTCCGCATGGCGCAGCTGCGTGAACGCGACATGGTCTCGGACCATGACTACCAGAACCTGCAGCGCAATGTCAGGGACGCCGAGATCAACGTGCAGCTGAATCGCGAACGGCTTGAACTGCTGGAGTCGGGCCGCATCCTGATCGGCGAGACACTGATCGAAAGCGTGATCAAAGCGCCGACCTCCGGCTACATCCTCGAAAAAATGGTGGATATCGGTGACCCGATCGTGCCGCTCACATCCTACCAGGCCGGCACTCCGCTCATGACCCTGGCGCGTATGGACGACTTGCTTTTCAAAGGCACTGTGGATGAGATCGATGTCGGCAAGCTCCGTGAAGGCATGCTGGCCGAGATACGCGTCGGGGCGCTTCCCGGCGCGCAGGTCCGCGGAGAGCTCACCCGCATATCGCTCAAGGCTACCACCCGCGAGAACAGCACCGTTTTTCCTGTGGAAGTCCGCATCACGGATGATGACGGCCACATCTTGAGGGCAGGCTATTCCGCCAATGCCAATGTGGTGATCGACCGGCGTGAAGACGTGCTGATCATCCCCGAGCGGGTGGTCACCTACCTTGACAACCGAAGCGTTGTGGACATCCCTTCACGAGGTGAAAACGGCCGACAGGAAACCGAAGTTAAGCTCGGGCTCAGCGATGCCATACATGTTGAAGTCGTCGAAGGACTCGAGGAGGGCGATGTGGTGCTTGAAAAACCGCTCCGGTCATTGGCTACAAATTAAAAAACCCACGCCTGAAGCAATGAACTTCCTGAAGGACTTCTTCCAGACCATCAACAAGCAGCGCCTGCGCACGTTCCTGACCCTTTTCGGGATCATGTGGGGAACGGCTACGCTGATCATTCTGCTTGCCTTCGGTATGGGGCTTGGCGACCAGCTCCAGCGCAATTTCCGAGGGATGGGGGAGCAGATCGTGCTGGTGTTCGGATCGCGCACAACCATGCCCTATGAAGGGTACGGCATTGGCCGTCAGGTCCGGTTCCGGGAAGATGATGCCTGGGCGCTCAAGCAGAACATCCCCCAGATCAGTCAGATTGCACCCGAATACACCACCTGGAACGCCGAACTGCGGTACGGCGACCGGCGCAACACTCCTCAGCTCACCGGAATCCCGGTCGTCTACTCCGAGATGCGGAACATTTTTGAGCAGAAGGGCGGACGCTGGATCAACGAGCGTGACATCGAGGAGCAGCGGCGGGTCATTTTCATCGGCGATCAGCTCAAGGAACTGCTTTTCGGGGATGAAGAAGCGGTCGGCAAACAGGTCTTCGTGAACCAGACCCCTTTCACGGTCATCGGGGTGATGCAGCCCAAGACCCAGGAATCATCCTACGGGCAGCGCGACGAAGACCGCGCGTTCATTCCCCTGACCACCTATTCCACGCTGTTTGGTACCGACTACATCAGCAACATACTGTACCAGGTTGATGATCCGCGTGCTGGTGCGCACGTAAAGGATCAGGTGCAACAGGTCATGGCGCAGAGGCACCGGTTCGATCCGGCCGACACCGACACCCTGCTTATCTGGGACACCAGCGACTTCTGGGCGTTCGTGCGCTGGTTCCAGATCGGATTCAACTCGTTCATGGGCATCATCGGATTCGTGACCCTGGCCGTCGGCGGCATCGGGGTGGCCAACATCATGTTCGTGGTGGTGCAGGAGCGCATGAAGGAGATTGGCATCCGGCGGTCGGTCGGGGCGCGTCGCACCACCATTTTGGCCAATTTCTTCGGCGAAACCTTCCTGCTGGTCGGTATCGGGGCCGCCATCGGATATCTAATCGGCTGGGCCATTGTGGGCGCCATGCAGTACATCCCGATCCGGGAGTATGTTGGCACGCCGCAGTTTACGCCGGCGGTCGGACTCATCGCCTTTGCCGTGCTGGCGCTCATAGGCCTGGCGGCAGGATGGATGCCGGCTTTCCGCGCCTCCCGGCTGAACGTGATCGAGTGCCTGAAATAGCAGCGTAACCGAAATGAAAGCATGCTTGAAATGACAGCGTGCCTGCAATAATCGATTGGCTGAAATTATCATAGGCATGAAATGTGCCACAACCCGCAACCCGCAACCCGCAACCCGCAATCCACAACCCGCAATCCGCAACCCGCAATCCACAATCCACAACCCACAACCTGAAACCCGCAACCCGCTGCCGCGTATAAGGAACAAGCGGCAGGACTCAAGCAACATCCCCCATCCACCCGAATAGAAATCAGACACGATAACGGAAACCGCGTCATGTGGATCAACCTGATCAAAGAATTCATGCAGGACCTGCGCAAGCAGAAACTCCGCACCAGCCTTACCATCATCGCCATATGCTGGGGCACTTTTGCCGTGATCGCGCTGCTTGCGTTCGGCGAGGGGCTCAGCACACAGCTGCAGGCGGGACTGCGGGGCGGCGGCAACCAGATGATGGTTTTTTACGGCGGCCAGACAAGCCAGTCATTTGAGGGGCTCGATGCCGGCAGGCGCATCCGGTTTGCCGAGGAAGACGTGGACCTGCTACGGCGTTCCATTCCGCAGATCGAGCGCATTTCGGCGCAGTATGGCCGCAGCGTGAGCCTCAAATCAGATTATGCCACCACCAACACGTATATGGAAGGGGTGGATGTGAGCTTTGACGAGATGCGATCCATGTATCCCGTTGCCGGCGGACGATTCATCAACGCGCGCGACGTCGCCGAGCAGCGCCGGGTGGTCTTTCTGGGTCCGGAGGTTGCAAACCAGCTTTTCCCGGAGGGCAACGCCATTGGCAACCGGCTCTTCATCGACAACAATCCCTACACCGTAGTTGGCGTGATGCAGGAGAAGATGCAGATGGCCATGAGTCACGGTCCCGATGCGCGGCGTGCCATCATTCCCCACACCACTTTCCGCCATACCTACAACCACGCCTTCCTGGGGTCGGTGCTCATTCGTCCCTCCAACCCCGAGTTCCAGAAGCGCATAGAAAGCCAGGTCCGCGAGATCATGGCGCGCAAGTACCGGTTTCATGCCGAAGACAGGCAGGCCATCGGGGTGTGGGATTTCATCGAGGCCGAGCGCATCCAGGCGCAGATCGGTCTGGGAATCAAGATATTCCTGTTTTCGGTCGGCTTCTTCACCCTGCTCATTGCCGGCGTGGGCGTTGCCAACATCATGTATGTGGTGGTCAAGGAGCGCACGCGAGAAATCGGCATCAAAAAGGCGATTGGCGCGCAGAACCGCCACATCATCTCGCAGTTCATCTTCGAAGCCCTCTTTATCTGCATGATAGGCGGCACGGTAGGCGTGCTTCTCTCATCCGGCATCGTGTACGGCGTGCGCGGGCTGGGGCTGCAGGGCGGCGTGGCCGAGTTCCTGGCTAATCCGGTACTTTCATCCGATGCCATGCTGATGACATGCGGCGTGCTGACCCTGATCGGACTGGCCGCCGGCGTTTTCCCGGCGAGAAGGGCGGCGCTGGTAAACCCGGTGGAGTCGCTCAGGTACGAATAATGATGTCCGGGGCGGCATCGCCCATCCACCATCCCGCTTTTTACCTGACACCTTGTAGCACCGCACTGGTTAACCCGCCCGGTCAGTGCTTTTTATTGAATCCCGTCAGCGATATATTTGAAATGTTACAGACTTATCGCATTAATTCTTCTGGTGGATGTGGGTTTGCACCCTGATCTGCGGGCTGGTGGCGGTGGCGCCGGGTCAGCTGCAGGGGTACCCCATCCAAAAAAATATGGACAGTAAAACCGAGACTGCGGATTTTTTTATTACCGGCAAACCGGTGCTTGCCATCGAGACGGCTACACCGGCATGCTCGGTAGCCCTTCGTCTGGCTGATGGCACCATCCACGAGCGAACCGCCGAAGGCAAGGGAGTGCACTCCGAGCTGACTTTTGTCTTTATCAACGAACTGCTTGCACTGGAAAAAATGGAAGTTGCAGACCTGGGGGCTGTCGTTGTTAGTGCCGGGCCGGGATCATACACCGGTCTGCGGGTGGCAAGCAGCGCGGTGAAAGGGCTCCTGTTCCAGACTGATGTCCCTCTCTACGCATGCAATACACTTGCCGGCATAGCTATGGGTGTCCTGGAAGCTGTGCACGGCGGGCGACTGCTAGGACAGGAGGTGTCGTCAGATCACACGGCTTCGCACACCCATGCGGTGCCAACCGGGCTCGCGACCGAAAAGCCTGCCTTGGCGACAGGCTGCGAAGCTGTCATCGATGCACGCAGAAATCACCTTTACCATCAATCCTGGAGTTTCCGGGGGGATATGGTTGTCCCGGAATCGGAAGTGGCGGTGCGGGAACTTGGGGAGGTGCTGGAGCACCGTAAAACAGGTTTTATCATTGCAGGAACTGGCCTTGAGCGACTCAGGAAAGAGCCGGGCGACTTCCTCGAAAGCCCTGAAATGATGCCGGATCTGCCGTTGCCTGAAATTGTCAACGCCAGCCATATTCTTGCCGTTGCAGGACTCCAGAAGGGTACTCTGATGCAGAATTTGATAAAAAAAGTCGCACCGGAACTTTTTGAGCCTTATTATTACTCCGGTCTGTAAGAAGCCTCGTCACAGGTTGGGTTGCACAGTAAAATCACACCGTTATGAGTTGGTTTGAACGAAAAGATCTGAATATTGTCACCAAGTCACCGAAGGAGATGCCCGAGGGCATCTGGGTTAAAGTGCCGGTGACCGGTGAAACCGTCCACCGCCGTGAACTCGAGGAAAACTGCTGGGTGGACCCCGTGAGCGGTTACCATTTTCCTATCGGCAGCGACGAGTATTTCCAGCTGCTCTTCGATGAAGGCAAGTACAGCGAAATGGGCGGCCATATCCTCCCGGTGGACCCGCTCAGTTTCAGCGACCGCAAGAAGTACTCGTCACGGCTTGAAGAGACCCAGAAGAAGACCGGGCTGTCGGATGCCGTGAAAGTTGCTTCGGGAAAGATGCGGGGACTTGACATTGTGGTGGCATGCATGGATTTCCGCTTCATTGGCGGGAGCATGGGTTCGGTAGTTGGCGAGCGGATCGGGCTGGCTATTGATCATGCCCGGGAAAACAGAATGCCTCTTATCATTATTTCACAGTCGGGTGGGGCGCGCATGATGGAGAGTGTGTTGAGCCTTATGCAGATGGCCAAAACATCCGCCAAGCTGGCGCTGCTTCATGAGTCGAAGGTCCCCTACATCTCTGTGATGACCAATCCTACTACAGGGGGTGTGACGGCCAGCTTTGCGATGCTCGGTGATTTCAACGTGGCCGAACCCGGGGCGCTCATCGGATTTGCGGGACCGCGCGTGATCCGGCAGACCATCGGCCGGGACCTGCCTGATGGTTTCCAGACATCGGAGTACCTCCTGGAGCATGGATTCCTGGATTTCATAGTATCCAGAAACAAAATGAAAAACCGCCTTTCCCGTCTTCTGAAAATCCTGCTTCACAGGTTTGAGGATTGAATTCTGTTTGGCCCACGAAGGGTCCGCACCGATTTTGGCCTTTTTTGAGAGACAGGTGTGTCCAGTGGCATGCCTGGACGTTCTGATGCACTTGAGGCAACAATTGGGTGGATTCCGCACATAGTAGCGGTGATTCCAGGCTGATTTGCACTCCGCTTTTGGTTATTATTGCTAATCGAAATTTTACCATCCAGGGGTACTGACCATATGAGATTTGCCGATTACGCGAAACTGTATCTGAAGGCCGGTGACGGAGGTGCCGGTATGGCGCACTTCAGGAGGGAGAAATATGTCCCCAGAGGTGGACCGGACGGCGGCGATGGTGGCGACGGTGGCAGCATCATCCTGGAAGGGGACAGCCACATGAATACATTGCTGGATCTTCGCTACAAGAAATTCCTGAAGGCCAGAAAAGGCAATCCCGGTGGTTCTGCGCAGAAAACGGGCAAGAAGGGGGATGATATCGTCCTGCGGGTCCCGCTTGGTACGGTAGCGTATGAAAGCGAAACAAGGCGTTTGATCGGGGAGGTGGTCAGCCATGGGGAAAGACTCGTGCTGGCAAAGGGCGGCAAGGGGGGACTGGGGAACACCCATTTCAAGACGGCGACCAACCAGACACCGCATTATGCGCAGCCAGGGGAGCCGGGTGAAGAGATCGTTGTTGAAATTGAACTCAAGCTTATTGCGGAAGTAGGGCTTGTTGGCTTCCCGAATGCCGGAAAAAGCACTCTGCTATCGGCACTGTCAGCAGCGCGGCCAAAGATTGCAGACTATCCCTTTACGACACTTGAACCGAATTTGGGAGTGGTCCAGATGCCGGACCACCGCAGTTTCGTGATGGCAGACATTCCCGGGATCATCGAAGATGCTCATCAGGGAAAGGGGCTTGGCTTGCAATTCCTCAGGCACATAGAACGGAATAAAGTGCTGCTTTTCGTCATAAGTGCCATGAGTGACGTGGAGGAAGAATACCGGATACTTTGTGATGAACTCAGGGCCTACCGGCAGGACTTGATGGACAAGCCCAGGTTGGTTGCCATAACCCACATGGATCTGTTTCCTGATTTCAGGTTGGTGCAGGCGCCGGTGTTGGACACTGTTTTCGTGCCCATATCGGCAGTAACCGGATTCGGCCTTGATAAACTCAAGGAGAGGATTTGGAAAACGTTGCACGACGGGATGCCAGCCTGACTCAGCGTGTCAGCCGGAGGCTGCCAGGTTTTTTAATTAATTTATAACAAGAGAGGCGTTTTTACCAGTAATGGGAGCAAGAGAGAATTATATCCGAGCCAGCCTGGCGCTGTCCATGATACCATCCGTGGGTGCCGGCAGGACCCGTCGTTTGCTGGAACATTTCACTGATCCGATGTCGGTATTCACGGCTGATTGGGCCGATCTATCAGCAGTGGCATCCATCGGTGCTGCCGTTGCCCGGTCGGTGAGGGAGTTTTCGGCATGGAGGGAAGTGGACAGGGTGCTAGCGATGACAAAGCGGCACGGCCTGGCCCTCATAATCCCGAGCGATGCGAGCTATCCCAGGCGTCTACTTCATATTTACGATCCTCCTGCAGTGATTTGGGTTAAGGGTAACCCCGAAGCACTCGACATGGAATATCTCGCCGTGGTTGGGACACGTAAACCGTCAAGCTACGGAATGGAGACTACAGTGGGTTTGACCAGGCAGTTTGTTAGAAAAGTCCCGGCCGGTATCGTCAGCGGGCTGGCACACGGGGTAGATACGCTGGCTCACAGCGAGACACTCAGAAACAAGGGGTGCACAGTAGCCGTACTTGCCTGCGGCCTTGATCGGGTGTATCCGACCGGCAACAGATCACTGGCATTTGAAATCTTGAAAAGCGGTGGTGCGCTGATCAGTGAGTATCCACCCGGAACAAAACCTGAAGCCCACCATTTTCCCGTTCGAAACAGGATTGTAAGCGGAATATCGGTAGGTGTGCTGGTCACTGAAACGGGTGTGACCGGTGGCAGCATGATAACTGTCGGGGCGGCACTGGATCAGGGCAGGGAGGTTTTTGCTGTTCCACATGGGTTGCGGAATGAGCGGGGGGAAGGGTGCAACCGCATTATCCAGCGGGGATGGGGTAAACTGGTATGTACCGTCGACGATATCATAGCCGAACTGCCTGTCGGCGTAAAAAAACAGGATACTAGCGTAGAGAACGACAAGGATCGGAATAATAATCAAAATTTTCTGCCCCGGGATTTTAAGGGCCAGAATGCGGAACCCGCAGTTAAGAAGATTTTGAAGTTACTCGCTAAAAGGGAAATGCATATTGATGAGCTGTTCCGCAGCACAGGTCTTGCGTCCCATTTGCTGATGTCAAGCTTGCTGAAACTTGAACTTGAAGGAATCGTCTCACAAAAACCTGGCAAAATATTTGCAATGGCTGGATGGTGAGACACTTCACAATTTTTCATATTATAGACCGGATTCACCATTTTCAGGTATTGAGTTTTCAGGTTTTTATTGATGTTTCAGGTTCAACACACCGTTATTTCAGACGATATTGCGACATTTCGTTTTGCCTGCGACCTTGCGCGCTGCAAAGGGAACTGCTGTGTGGTGGGTGACGCCGGGGCACCTGTCACCCAAAATGAGATTCCTGTTCTGAACAAAGCCTGGAAATTGCTGCAGGATGAGTTGCGTCCAAGGGCCAGGGAGATTGTGAGAGCGGAGGGTCTGATCAAAAACGGCTATAAAGCGCCCGAACTTAACTGCACGGATGGAGCAGAATGTGTCTTCGTTACGTATGATACCGCTGGTGTGGCAATCTGTGCCATTCAGCAAGCCTGGATGGAGAACCGGTTCAGCTGGATCAAACCGTTGAGCTGCCATTTGTTCCCTGTCAGAGTGTTGAAAGTCGGGAATATGGAATATCTGAACCTGGAATACGTTCCTTCATTATGTGGTCCAGGATGTGAACGCGGTAAATCGGAAGGCATTTATCTTGCTGATTTTCTGAAAGATGCGTTAACAAGGGCATATGGTGCCGCATGGTATGAGGAGTTTCTTTCAGCCTGTGAAGATATCAGGGTTAAAAACGGCATTGTGATATGATCCGGCAATCCCAAACAGTCAGGCAGAGCCAGACGCTTCAGCAGCGGCTGTCACCACAGCAGATACAGTATATTAAACTGCTGCAGCTTCCCACACTCCAGTTGGAACAGCGTATTAAACAGGAAATTGAAGCCAACCCGGTCCTGGAACTGGATGAAGAAAACTCTGTTGATCAGGATTTGGCTGTAGACGATACAGCCGGTAACACGGAACCAGACCTGGGCGAACATGAGCAGGCCGGTACTGATGAAATTTATTCAGGCGGGGAGAAAGGCGCGGGTACGGAAGGCGAGTCAGGCAGCGCGGAAGGTGACGATTCCAAAGCTGTTGATGATACCCGTGACCTGGACTGGGAAGCATATTTTCGGGATGACGACAGCGAATACATCCCTGCTTACAAGAATGTCCAGGATGACTGGAAAGACATACCCAAGCCCTATAAAACCGGTCTGATTGAAAGATTGGAGCAGCAGGTTGAGCTGCTGGATCTGGATGAGAGAGAGCAGAAGCTGGCAGCGGAGATCATCGGGTCCGTGGACCCTGACGGATATTTGCGCCGTGATCTTGACGCCATCATTGATGCTGTTGCTTTCAGCGAGGGCTTTATCATAGCCAATGACGAGGCTGAAGATGTTCTACGCCAGATCCAGAGGCTTGACCCGCCGGGCATCGCCGCCAGGGATCTCAGGGAATGTCTGATTGCGCAGCTTGAAGCCATGGATTCAAGCACACCCGCCAGGGAACTTGCGCTTGAGATTCTGGACAAGGCATGGCCTTTTTTCAAGAGAAAACACTATGATAAAATAAAGGCCAAGCTCAATATTACAGAGGAACAGCTTCGTGAAGCGAATCAGGTCATTATGATGCTGGATCCGAAACCCGGCGAATCAGAGGATTACCTGAACCCGGATCAGTTTATCATTCCCGATTTTGAAGTTTTCTATGAGGAATCTGCGGATCAATCTGATTCAGATTCAGGCGATTTTATTATCCGCATGCACCAAAGAAATATGCCGCAAATCCGGATATCGCGACAGTATAAGGATTTGTGGGACTCCCTGGCCAGTCGCAAACGCGGGAACGGGGATGAGGAGACGAAGCAATTCATAAGGGAAAAAATGGATTCTGCCCGATGGTTCATTGAGAGCATCCAACAGCGCAGGAACACGCTGATGGCAGTTATGAAAACGATTGTAGCCCTTCAGGAGGAGTTTTTCCGCACTGGAAAAGGCATAAAACCCATGATCCTTAAAGATATTGCGGAACGCATAGGTATGGATATTTCCACAGTTTCGCGCGTGGTAAACGGCAAATATGTCCAGACAACATTCGGTGTTTATGAATTGAAGTATTTTTTCAATGAAGGGGTTGAAACGGATTCCGGTGAGACCGTATCCAACAGAGAGATCAAGAACATTCTGATGGAACTGGTCCGCACTGAGGACAAAAAAGTCCCGCTCAGCGATCAAACCCTGGCGGAATTGTTGGCTGACAAAGGATATCCGATAGCTCGTCGAACCATAAGCAAGTACAGGGAACAACTTGGCATTCCCGTGGCTCGAATGCGCAGAGGCATAAGTTAGCTGCGGATAAAAGGGGCTCTGAGATAGTAAGGCGGAGAATGATCAGATTGCAGCACTCTGTGATGATGATCTTAGCTATCCCAGGGAGGTCAGTGAAACGGCAAGTTCCCAGGCCTTGAGGATGTCGAGGCCGAAAACCAGCCATGAAGCGATTGATGCGGTCACCAGCACGAACAAGGCGTATGTTGTAGCCATGTACAAGGGAGAAGTCGGATGGATTCGCCTCATGTTATAGGCACTCGCAAAGAAACTTAACACGGTGATTGTCAGGAAAGTACCAACAATGATGAGCACCGTTGCGGCAGTGGGGAGCCATCGGAGTAAAACGATACCCAGACTGACCACCAGGATATTCATGTGCTGCGGCCAGAGGATGAAGGTTGCGATCTGAGATGCATGGGCATGCTGACTGTTGGCAATGAACAACCAGGCTATCTTGACTGCAAGCATCAGGGCCATGACAAAGGAAAAAAGGATGAAGAAGGCGAAGGGATTGTCCCAGCCTGCTCCAATGAATGGGGTATAGTACAGAAGCGCCTGTCGTGCTGCTGGTTCCAGGTAAAGCTCAGCGATGGAAAAACCCATTATTCCCGAGATTAGACAGGATAGAAGAAAAACGGCAACAGCATCACCGGTAAAACGGATCCTGCGCATCAGCACATCATCTACGAAGAAATCATAGTTGGTAAAAAATCGGAAAACGGAACGGCGATAAATCGGATTGATACGGAACCATGCCGCATACAAAACCCAGAATAAGAATAGCAGGAACATGGAGATGCTCACCTGGTACTGCGTATCAGGCGGCCGCGGGTTGGCAAGGCGCGCATCGGGAATTTTGTGAAAGAGATGGGTGATTCGGGAGAGATCATGGTCATACTCTGCACCCGTCAGGCGACTGTTGGATGCAAACCAGTTTCTGAGAAAAAAAACCGGAACATCATTGTACAGTTCAAGGAGTTGCATAACATCCTGAAAGTCCCGCAAATCCAAAACTGGATCCTTTGGGCCATATAAAACACCGATCAGAGCCGGTTGGTTCTCGAGTTGCCGTTTAAGCTGAGAGGCACTGCGGGTCACGAGAAGAACCTTCTCAAACGGATGCAGTTCCGGTCCGGACAGTGGCCGGGTGTCCAGGGTGAAAAGTGTACGGCCAGCCAGGTGCGGCGCGGCCAGCTGCTCAAGTCTTTCAGGCAGCGAGCCGCGTTGCCACGTTCCGTAAGCAAACAAACCGAAGCCCTTAACAAGCACATCATCGCGGTAATGATGCAAAAGAGAATCAGATCGCTCCCGGTACCTGTCGGCATTCAGCCGGTGCGGTATGGGGAAATATTCGGGAACCATCACCAGCAGGGAAAAGTCTTCGGGGACCATGCTTTTTTGCAGCCCGCTCAGTGCCTCCTCAACCATGATCCATGTGATACCCGACTGACGCAACAGCTCCACCTCTTCTTGTGTCAGCTTATCAATATCAGATTCCTTGTAGGCAAGACCAAACGGCCTACTGGCATGCGTGTCCTGAAGTGCAACGGAAAGCAGGACCAAGGTAAGGATGCCGGCCGCCAAAAGCCTGAGAGTGCATTTCATGAATGGGTTCAGGATTTGGTCGTTGCCCGGTCAGAATCCAGTGGTATTTCACGCGTTTGCTTGAACGAAGTAAGCACGATGTTGGACCTTGTTTTCTTGACGCCCTCCCAGGATTGAATGCGGGTTAGCAGCTTTTCCAGTGACTCGGTGTTCCTGGTCGTGATTTTCAAGACATGAGAGCCATCACCTGTAATGGAGTGGCATTCCTGAATTTCAGGTTGCTCAATGGCCTGCTCCACAAAAGGGCCGTGAAAACTGGAATTGTCAATTTCGACAAATATGAAAGCGACAATGTCGAAGTTGAACTTTTTCGGATTCAGGACGGCGTGGTAGCCATCAATGAGTTTTCTCTCCTCCAGCTTTCTCATGCGCTCCGAAACGGAAGGAACCGAGAGATTGACAATTTTGGCAAGCTTATTTCTCTGAGCGCGGCCATTTTGCTGAAGGTGTTTCAGAATGGCGATATCAATATCATCAAGATGATGCATAGTCCTGTTTTCCTTTTGTCCTGTAAATGTCCTGCAAGTTTCTAAACAAGTTGTAAGCCTGCGAAAAGGTACCCTAATTAAATTAGGTTAGCAAGGGCTTTTGGTTTTTTTTTAACAGTGGCTTCCTGTGATTGTTACGATTGAACATGGTCCAGCAGGTAAAAGCACCGCAACAAGTTCCTCTTGAGCAGGTTATGTCGTATCTTTTGCGACGAAATAATACCATTCAATTATGAAATATTTGTGACATGCTGGATATACAGAGGATCCGTCAGCAACCGGATAAAGTGAAAGAGGCCATGGTGGCAAAAGGTGAAAAGGAGACCGGGCTGGTGGATCAGGTTCTGGAAACGGACGATCTTTGGCGCAAAACGGTTCACCGCCTTGAGCAGCTGCGACAGGAAAGCAATACCCGGGCAAAAGAAATCGGGGTGCTGATGGGGCAGGGAAAGAAGGAGGAAGCCCAGAAAGTCATTCGTGAGACAGGGGAAATGAAGCAGGAAGTGAAAACACTGGAGGAGACGGTCCGTGAACTTCAAGGCAAGCGGGACGATATGCTGCTTAAAATCCCCAATATGGCAGACGAGTCGGTTCCTGTGACGAAGGACGAATCGGGGAACCTGGTGGTTCACAGCTGGGGCAGTCCCATGGAAGCAGATGCTACCTGCAAACCGCACTGGGACCTTGTGTCTGGAGGCGGCTGGATTGACTTTGAACGCGGAGCGAAGGTCACATCGGCCGGATTTCCATTCTATGTGGGTCCGGCAGCCCGGCTTCAACGTGCTCTTATCCAGTTTTTTATCGACAAGGCCGTTGAAAAAGGATATGTCGAGATGATGGCTCCTTTTTTTGTAAACGAGAGTTCTGCAAGGGGTACTGGCCAGATCCCCGACAAAGAAGACATGATGTATGTGATACCGCGTGATGGCTACTTTGCCATTCCCACGGCGGAGGTGCCTGTGACCAATTACCACAGGGACGAGGTGCTTAAGACCGATGCGCTGCCGATCCGTTATGTCTGCTACACGCCCTGCTGGCGCAGGGAGGCCGGCTCGCACGGCAGTGATGTGCGTGGTTTGAACCGCCTGCACCAGTTTGACAAGGTGGAATTGGTCAAGCTGGTCCATCCGGAAAGCTCCTACGATGAGCTTGAATCGTTGCGCCGTGATGCGGAAGAGCTGCTGGAGGCATTGGAACTTCCATACCGTACGCTCCTGATGGGAACAGCCGACATGGGTTTCACCCAGAGCAAGAAATATGATCTTGAGGTCTGGAGTCCGGGACAGAAAAAATGGCTTGAAGTCAGTTCCTGCTCCAATTTCGAAGACTATCAGGCTCGCCGTATGATGATCCGGCATAAAAGGGAAAACGGGAAAACGGAGATTATCCATACACTTAACGGCAGTGGTCTGGCACTTCCCCGGGTCATGGCGGCGTTTTTGGAAACGCATCAGCGTCCGGACGGTTCGGTTGTCATTCCGGCAGCCCTGCAGCCATGGGCAGGTACGGATAAACTGGAATTTTGATCAGTCGAACCGCGTTGGTTCCCTGAACTTTCGGGGCAGTATTCCGGCCCTATAACACGGCAACACGTGCTTCCGGCTCTTCACGGAAGTTGAGCAGCAATTCCAGGATTTCATCCATCCGCTCTTTTTCCATAATCTCCATGCGAAGGTACTTTCCGTTCCGGATGCCCTTGATGTAGTTGCCGTAGTGTTTTTTCATCATGATCACGCCAAATCGTTCACCATGGTGTTCCACGGAGGCCTTCAGTTGCCTGGCGCACATTTGCATGCGTTCTTCGATGGTGGGTGGGGGGAGGATTTCACCGGACTCCAGATAGTGTTTAATATCGCGGAAGATCCAGGGGTTGCCTATGGCGGCGCGCCCTATCATGAGGCCATCCACACCGGTCTCATCAAACAGGTGACGTGCGTGCTCCGGCGTGGTGATGTCCCCGTTCGCGATTATGGGGATGTGGAGTCCGGGTGTTTCCTTGATATGCTTGAAATATTCCCAGCGCGCTTCTCCTTTGTACCCCTGGCTGCGAGTGCGGGCGTGGACGGTGAGGGCTTTGACACCGACAGACTGAAGCATCAGGGCAACTTCGCGGATGCGTATGGAGTTATCGTCCCAGCCGAGCCGCGTTTTTACGGTTACAGGCAGTGAGGTGGCATCCACCACGGTGCCCGCCATCCGTTCCATCATGTCCAGGTCCCTGAGGCAGGCCGAGCCGGCATTCTTTTTTACTACCTTGTATACGGGACACCCGAAATTGATGTCGATGAGGTCAGGGTTGTTCGCTTCAGCGATTTTTGCGGCCCCATGCATGGCTTCTTCCCGTCCGCCGAAGATCTGAATGCCAAGCGGACGCTCCGACTCCTCGTAGGACATCTTGTGCATTGAAGCCTCGGATTCACGTATCATTGCTTCGGAGCTGATGAATTCGGTGTATACCACATCGGCTCCCTGCTCCCGGCACATCTGGCGGAATGGCGAATCACTCACATCCTCCATGGGTGCGAGCACGATGCATTTGCTGCCGGGAGTGAGCAGAGGCAGTTTGTGAACCGATACAGGATCTGCATCTGGCAAGCCTGGAGTGATTGAGATGGATTTGCCTTTCAAGTGGAACAGGTTAAAATGGAGGTTCGGAACGGTTGAAACACCGGTGGCTGCAATCGAACAACTATTGAGATTTAATCCCCTAAATTACAGATTTTTCAGGAAAAAATGTAGTGCTTCGGGCATATCCAAAGGGGTTTCTTAATAGAGATTTCACACTATATTCGTTATATTTAGGACGATACAGAATCACATAGGACTTGGTGCCGTTAATGCACCGAAAATTTGCAGATAACGACTGCAATCTGTTTGGAATACATGTCAACTATACCACAGTTAGGAGGTAAACATATGTCAGTAGCAACCAAAAACATCTATGAGTTGCTTGGTGATGAGGCGGACAGCCTGCTTAATCACGAATGTAAAACAATTTCTAAAGACCAGCTTCACATTCCGGGAGGTGACTTTGTAGACACTATCTGGAGTCCATCCAGCCGCAACAACCGGGTACTCGCAAACCTGCAGCGTCTGTTTGACAACGGCAGGCTTGGTGGAACGGGTTATCTCTCGATTTTGCCAGTGGATCAGGGCATTGAGCACTCCGCCGGTGCATCCTTTGCCAAAAACCCCATTTATTTCGATCCGGAGAACATTGTAAAACTTGCCCATGAAGGCGGTTGCAATGCTGTGGCCTCCACCTATGGCGTACTTGGCGCCGTGGCCCGCAAGTATGCGCACAAGATTCCTTTTGTGGTAAAAATCAACCACAACGAACTGCTCACCTACCCGAACAAGTTCGATCAGATCATGTTCGGAACCATTGATGATGCCTACAACATGGGAGCAGCTGCTGTTGGTGCAACCATTTACTTCGGCTCCGACAATGCTGCACGCCAGATTGTGGAAGTTGCAGAGGCGTTTGCCTATGCCCATGAACTGGGAATGGCGACCATCTTATGGTGCTACACCCGTAACAACGCTTTCAAGATCAACGGAACGGATTACCACGTTGCTGCTGACCTTACCGGACAGGCAAACCATCTTGGTGTGACGATCCAGGCTGATATCATCAAGCAGAAGCTTCCGGAAGTCAATGGCGGGTTCAAAGCCTTGAATGCCGGCGACTCATCCTATGGAAAACTTGATGAGCGTATGTACACCGAACTTTCATCGGACAATCCTATTGACCTTACCCGCTACCAGGTGGCCAACTGCTACATGGGACGCGCCGGTCTGATCAATTCGGGAGGAGCTTCAGGCAAGAACGACTTTGCCGAGGCCGCCAAGACTGCCGTTATCAACAAGCGCGCAGGCGGTATGGGCCTCATCAGTGGCCGAAAGGCATTCCAGCGCCCGCTCAAGGAAGGCGTGCAGCTGCTGAACGTCATTCAGGATGTCTACCTTGATGAGGACATCACCATCGCATAGTGCGCTAATTTTTTGATAACGAAATCATAAAATTACCGTAATTTTAGGCCTTGCATCCGGGACCGTATATTTGCGCAACCCGATGCAGGGCTTTTTTATGCGCCTGGCATGGAGGCCTTTGTCAAAGCAATCAAAAAATGGCTGCCATTTCAATAACGAGCGATTTCACCATCATACTCTTTGTCAACTGATAAGAACCATATCACACAGACAACGGCTGCCGAAGGTGAGCAGGTAAATGATCGTTTTTCCCCCCAGCTTTCTGGTAAATATCTGGTCTTTTCCATCCTGCTCAGCCTCACCAGCATGGGACTGCTTATCTGGTGGACCTACTCGCCGGGGCTTTTCGACAGGCTTTACTGGAACAGGACCCCAGGCCTCTTCATAGCTCTGTTTGTGGTGGGGTTGCGAATTTGGTTTCTGAGTGCCAAGATCCGTTATCTATCCGAACAGCGCCTCTCCTGGATCGCTTCGTTGCGGGTGGTGCTGAGCTGGGAGTTTACCTCCTCGGTAACCCCGTCCACTATCGGTGGCGGACCCATGGCCACGTACACCATGACACGGGAAAACCTTTCGCTGGGACAGTCCAGCGCCATTGTCATCTACGGCATCATGCTGGACCAGCTGCTGCTGGTGTTCATTATTCCCATGCTCATGATCGTCGGTTTTTTCCTACCCGTAGTTCCGGAAAATGCCGGATGGGTCGGGCATGGCGCCATGGCCATAATCTACGTACTGCTTCTGGTTTACTCACTGTTCCTTACCTACGGTGTCTTTCGGAACCCCTACATCCTCAAGCGTGCGGTCAATTTTGTCTTCAGTTTGCCTTTCCTGCGGAAGTACCGCTACAAGGTTGCAAGGGAGGCGGAGGAGCTGGAGGCCTACTCCCATGAACTCAGGAAGAAGCCGAAGTCATTTGTCGTAAAAGCCTTTATCCTTTCAACGCTTGCCTGGCTGGCCAAGGCGCTGCTTCCAGCCATTGTGGTGCTGAGTTTTGTTCCGGCCGATGTGGTGCTGTCCTTCCTCAGGGGGATGGCCATGACCCTGGCAGGCATGTTTATGCCAACACCGGGCGGAAGCGGGGGGCTGGAGGGACTTTTTGCGCTTTTCCAGGGCTCGTTGATGCCGCGGATCGAGTTTCTGGGCATCGCCGTTTTCATGTGGCGCCTGATCAGCTTCTACCTGGTTGTCGGGGCCGGACTCATGGCCATGAGCTGGTATTTCAATAAGAGTGTTAACGCCAGAAAAAACGGTAATAACAGGAAGTGACACATGCCCCGGAAGAAACGCACCAGATACGTCTGCTCCAGCTGCGGATGGGAATCATCGCAGTGGCTGGGCGCCTGTGGAGCCTGCTCCCAATGGAATACGCTTGAAGAGATAGTTTTGCCTGAAGAAAACGGGCACCGGGAGCACAAGGCAAGGCTCAGATCAGACGGCAGGGCGGCCCCCGTGCCGGTGACGCTTGATAAAATACCCGCGACCGAGGCAGACCGCGTGGTTACCGGTATGGCGGAGCTGGACCGGGTGTTAGGCGGTGGAATGATGCCGGGATCGTTCATTCTGCTGGGCGGGGATCCCGGAATCGGGAAAAGCACTCTTGCGCTGCAATGGGTGTCCCTGCTTTCCGGACATAAGGCGCTGTACGTCTCAGGCGAGGAGTCACTGGCACAGATCAGGCAGCGTGCCGGCCGGCTGGATGTGAACCCGGCCCATCTTCACCTGTATACCGAAACGGAGATCATGCAGGTTGTGGAAACCGCGCGAAAAGAAAAACCGGGATTGCTGATCATCGACTCCATCCAGACGGTCTACCACAGCGCCTTGCAGAGCATGCCGGGCACAACGGCGCAAATCCGCGAGTGTGCCGCACTGATCATGCAGCTCGCCAAACAGGAAAATATTACCGTGATAGCGATCGGTCATGTCACCAAGGAAGGAGATCTTGCCGGCCCCCGTATCCTTGAACATATGGTGGATACCGTCCTGCAGTTTGAAGGTGACAAGCAGTCGCATCACCGGATACTCAGAACGCTTAAAAACAGGTTTGGACCCGCACAGGAAGTGGGAATTTTTGAAATGGAGAGCAGTGGCCTGCGGGAGGTCGTAAATCCATCAGAGCTCTTTCTGTCAGAGTTCGATCCGTCCGTGAGCGGCAACGCTGTGGTATGTTCCATGGAGGGAACCCGTCCGCTGCTTATCGAGATCCAGGCCCTGGTCACCCCCACATCCTATGGCATGCCTCAGCGCACAGCATCCGGCTTTGACCACAGGAGGCTATCTCTGCTGCTGGCAGTCCTTGAAAAACGGTGCGGATGGCAATTTGGGCAACACGACGTCTTTCTGAATGTTGCGGGCGGACTTAAACTGACCGAAACAGCCTGCGATCTGGGCGTTGCCGCCGCTCTGGTCTCTTCTCTGTCGGGAAAAGCGGCAGGCGAGCCGGTGGTGATGATCGGTGAAGTGGGGCTGGGAGCTGAAGTAAGAAGGGTTGTGCAGCTGGACAGAAGGCTGGACGAGGCCGAAGCGATGGGCTTCAGTCAGGCTGTAGTGCCGTCCGGCTACAAGGGAGAAAGGCGGAAAATCAGGGTCAGTGCTGTTGCCGGTATTACCGATGCCCTGAGGAAAAGTGGACTGGATGGCGGTTAGGTATCTGCAATGCGGCCTGAAAGCCCGATAGTTGAAGGGCACTGTGGGAAAGGGCGCCGGGCGACTTGGCAGTCGCCGCTATGGCTTGGATGCTATGGCATGGAAAAGGCTGGGGGCGAGCCGGCCAGATTACGCATCCAACCGGGTCAGGATCATCTCCATTCGTCGCGGCGGCGTTTGCGCTCTTCGCGGACACTCTTTTTGTGCGCTTCACGGCGCAGTTCCGAGGGCTTCAGAAACTGCTGGCGCTCTTTGTACTCCATGAGGATGCGGGAGCGGGTCATCATTTTCTTGAAACGGTTTATGGCACGATCGATGCTTTCGTTATCTTTAACTTTTACTCCGAGCATGTGGTATCAGTGATTCTAGGATTGTTTCAGTTGTTGAAAAACGTTTATGTATAGACTTCATAATATAACATTTTTTATATCAAATCGCTGTCTTTTCGATAAGGTTTCCCTCACATTCAAAAAAGGGGACCGGATCGGCCTGATCGGGCCAAATGGCGCGGGAAAAACGACCTTGTTGCGCATCATGACCGGTGCGCTCACACCGGACGAAGGCGCCTGCGAATGGTCTTCGGGGACCAGGATCGGCTATCTTCAGCAGGAATCATTGGAAGTTTCACGCCAGGAGACGGTGCGTTCGATGGTGCTGCAGGCTTTTGGAGAGGCCAACGACCTGGAGCGCAGGATTGCGGAAACAACAACGGCCATCGGTCAGCTGGATTCTTATGACGACACGGCGTACCCGAAACTTCTGTCGACGCTGGAGGCCCTTCAGAACCGTTTCGAAATGCTGGATGGAGGCAAGCGCCAGGCAAGGGTCGAGGAGACGCTCAGAGGACTGGGATTTGCACCGGATGAACTGGATGAGCCGCTGCATACCTTCAGCGGCGGGTGGCAGATGCGAGCGCTCCTGGCACGGCTGCTTCTCGAGGCGCCTGATATCCTGCTTCTCGATGAGCCAACAAACCACCTTGATATCGACAGCATCGACTGGCTGGAGCGGTACCTCCCTGGATACCCCGGGGCTATCTGGATCGTCAGCCACGACCAGATGTTCCTGAACCGAATGGTCACGCATATCGCTGCACTCGAAAACCGCCGCCTTTCGCTCTACAAGGGCAACTATGATGCCTATGAAAAGCAGTATCAGCAGCAGCTTGAACTGCAGCGCCAGGCTTGGGAAAACCAGCAGCGTGAACTGGAGCAGGCCGAACGGTTCATCAACCGGTTCCGGGCAAAGGCAACCAAGGCGCGGCAGGTGCAGAGCCGGATCAAGCAGCTTGAGAAGACCGAGCGCATCGAAATGCCCGAGGAGGACACAACCTCCATAGATTTTCGATTTCCCGATCCGCCTTCGTGCGGAGTGCAGGTCATGGAGCTGCGCGGTCTGAACAAGACCTACCGAACTGACCGGGAGGAGCCGGTTGCCGTTTTTACACAAAACCAGGACGTGGCCATCGAACGCGGTGACAAGATTGCTTTGGTTGGGGCAAACGGCGCCGGAAAATCGACACTGGCCCGCATTATTAACGGGACCGAACCGTTTGACGGTGAACGGGTGCCCGGGCACAATGTCATCATGACCTTCTTCGCCCAGCATCTGGCCGATGTGCTCACATCGGAACGGACAGTGCTGGAGGAGATGGAGGCCTCGGCCAGGACTTCAGAGGCGAGATCCCGGATCCGTGGCATCCTCGGAGCCTTCCTGTTTTCAGGCGACGATGTCTTCAAGCAGGTCGGGGTGCTGAGCGGGGGCGAACGTAGCCGTCTGGCGCTTGCCAAAAGCCTGCTGGAACCGGCCAACCTGCTCATTCTGGATGAGCCGACCAACCACTTGGACATTCGCTCCAAGAAGGTACTGCTCAGGGCGCTTGAGCAGTACCAGGGAACGGTTGTGGCCGTTAGCCACGACCGCTACTTCCTCAGCGGGTTCGCCAACAAGGTCTGGCGCGTGGGCGACGGCCGGCTGTTCGAATACCCGGGCGATTTCAGCTATTATGAGTGGAAATTCCGCGAACAGAAAGCGGCCGGGGAGACCGGAGGGGCCGCGGCTGCAGATCCGGCTCAGGGACAGGCCGCTCAGGGCCGCGAGCCGGGCGCATCCCGGGTTGAAAAGGATGCGGGAGGCAGCGGACCCAAGTCCAGGGAACTCAAGCGCGCCGAAGCTGAACTGCGCAACCGGTTCAGCCGGGATATGAAACCGCTCAAAACGAAATTGGCGCGCCTGGAAGAGGAAATCGACCTCATGGAAAACGAGAAAGCCGAAATCGAACAGCAGCTGGCCGATCCCGAATTTTATGAGTCGGGTGATGCCCAGTCCGTGCTCAAGCGCCATGGCGACCTGGAACGCCGCCTGGAGCGCAGCTGGGACAACTGGACGGAGGCCGCAGCCCGCCTGGAAGAGGTCCAGGGCCGGTTCGATGCTGCTCTGGAGGAAGTCCTGGCCAGGGCATAACCGAACGCCGCGTCCGTTTGGCAGAATGGCATCTCCGGCCATTCACCACACGTCCTGTCGACCAAATTGGATACGGCCGTGCCGTCACACACGCGGGTTGATCACGAATTCGGGCGGGATGGGGATATCGCGGATGCCAAGGCCGAACAGGGCATAATCATATTTCGCAGGATCAGCGGCATCCATCAGGCGCAGGCGCGTTGTGAGTTCCGACACGGCCTTCCAGTCGTTGGCCCTGCGGGTGATAAGGCCGAACATACGGGCGTAGCGGGCCACGTGCACATCCAGCGGGATCATCAGCCCGGAGGGCGGCATGAACGACATGGTCCCGGGATCCACGCAGCTTTCCCGGCGGAGTGTCCAGCGCAGATAGAGCCATAACCGTTTGCAGGAGCTGTTTTTCACCGGTGTGGCCAGGTGTTTCCGGACCCGTTGCGGGCCTTCGGGGATCAGCTCAAAAAAGCGCTCATGGAACTCGGTGAGAAGCCTGGCAGCTTCAGGGTGGATATGGATGTGGCTTTTGGTGGACTTCCTGATGCGGATAGCGGTGCGGCTTTCGGTGTGACTTCCCGAGAGGTTTGCAGTGTGGATTTCGGTGGATGATATTATGTTGCGGCTTTCAGCGCGGTTTCCAGCGCGCCTGTCGCCAAGGCTTTGGAAATGACAATCCACCCAGAACTGTTCAAAACTACCAAATTGATTCAGAATCCGTGAAAGCGCCCGAAGAAGCCACCGCACATCGTCGGCGGTGAAAGTCCGGTGCCGGAACCCTTCGAGCCGTTGCTCGTCGCGGCTGGTGAGATTGCCGATGAAATCGGCGGGATTGGTTCCGAAGCGTTCCAGCAGGTTGCCGACTTTGGCCATGACGATATCGCGGCGCCCCCAGGCCATAAGCGCCGCGAGGAAGCCGGCGAGGTTTTTGTCCTCTGCGCTGTCAAACTGATGCATGAAAGCGACCGGATCAGTGGCAACGTATCCCGGTTCCTCCACCTGTCCGATCACAGGATCCAGGAACTGCCGCAACTCCGTAAGCCGTTCGTCCGGAAGCGGGAGGAGCCGGGCTTCATCCGGTCGAGCGTCGCGGGCGTTGCGGGCCGATCGTTTGTTGCCGTGTTTGCGGGCCGATCTGCGCGTCGCCATCAGCTGCCCTGTTCCATAAGTGTCTCGGTGATCAAGCGGTTGGCTTTCGGAAAAGCGTACTCGGTGAGTTCATCGGAGGCCACCCAGCGAAGCGGTTCACCGTTTTGTGCTTCGGGATGCGGGGAGCCGTCCTTCAATGTCGCGTGGAATGCGTGGAGCGTGATGGTAAAGTGGCTGTAGGCGTGGCGAACTACCCGGAACGGCTTGGGGGCCACATCCACATCCACCCCGAGTTCCTCACCAAGTTCGCGGCGCACGGTATCGCGCAGGGCCTCGCCTTTTTCCTGCTTGCCGCCGGGGAACTCCCAGAGTCCGCCCAGCATGGCGTGATCGGGGCGCCGGGCGATGAGCAGGCGTCCGCTGGTATCGCGTACCACCCCAATGGCAATGTGGTGGTGCGGACGTTTTCTGGCCGGGGATTTGTACGGGTATTGATCAGTGGCGTTGTGCCGGAAGGCGTGGCACCGCTCCTGAAGCGGGCAGGACGAGCAGGACGGGGCGGCCGGGGTGCACACGGTGGCGCCCAGTTCCATCATCGCCTGGTTGAAATCGGCGGGATTTTCGCGGTCAAGGAGTTCCGCGGCGTGACGGGCGATGGTCTTTTGCACCGAACCCAGCCGCACATCCTCCCCGATGCCGAACAGCCGGCTGATCACGCGTATGACGTTGCCGTCCACCACGGGCCATGGCTGGCCAAAGGCGATGCTGAGTATTGCGGCGGCGGTGTAGGGACCGATGCCCGGCAGGGCGATTGCCTCTTCGTGGGTGTCGGGGAAGCGGCCTGCGTGTCGGTCAACGATCTGGCGGGCGGCTTTGTGCATATTGCGCGCGCGGGAGTAGTAGCCCAGGCCTTCCCACAGCCGGAGCACCTCGTCCAGGTCGGCTCGGGCCAGCGAGGTGACATCGGGGAATCGTGCCATGAAGCGCTGGTAGTAGGGCAGGACCTGATCCACCCGAGTCTGCTGGAGCATGATCTCGGAGATCCAGATGCGGTAGGGGTCGCCGGTCCGGCGCCAGGGCAGGTCGCGGCGCATGCGACGGTACCAGTCAAGGAGCGTTTTCCGGTCAGCGTCAGTCAGCACGGCTCAGGTCTACTACCACTACGGTGACGTTCATGGAGGATGCGGCCCCGTACTGGTCGGTGGCGATAACCTGGAATTCGTGCTCACCTGTCTGGCGGCGCGTGGGGGTCCATTGGAAACGGCCGCTCTGCTCATTGAGGGAGGCGCCGTCGGGGAGGTCCACGCCAATGTACCGGATCAGGCTGGCGTCGCTGCCGTCGGGGTCCCTGGCCTGGATCGGGATGGTGAACTCTTCATCCACAGGAATGGAAATAGTGCGCACCGGGGAGAAACGAGGCGGGCTGTTGAATGGCCGCACGGTGATGGAAAACGTGGTGCTGTCGGTCTGGCCGTCCGGAGTGCTGGCGATGATCGTGACGGGGTGCGAACCGATATCAGATGACGAGGGCTGCCAGTACAGGCCGTTGCCGCGGATGCGAATGGCGTCAATGCGTGACCGCTGCTGGAAAGTGACCTGGCTGAGGTCGTGGCCGCTCTCCAGCGAAAAGGGCATAAGCAGGGGACGGGGATAGGGGATGACGCGGTCGGAAACCGGTGTGATGCGCAGGGCATCGCCGCTGTCACCGGAGCGAACAGGGGTGGTTGCGCCATCCGGGCCGTCCATTGCGGTATCCGGCATGGTGGCGATGAGGCCGGTATCATCCCAGCGGCTCAACTGCCGGTGTTCGCTGATCCAAAGCTGGTTTTTGAAGACGGTCATATGGTTGCCGGCGGAAGGGTCTTCGCGGAAGAGTGTGGGACGCAGTCCCTGCCGGGCGATCCATATGCGGCTGCTTTCACCACGGATAAGGTAGTTCTCGTTCCAGCGCTCCAGTGCGGCTACCGGTTCTTCAATGCGGAAGAGCTCATCGGTGCGGCCATCCGACCGGATGCGGTAAACGGTTCCGTTTTCAGCGGTCATGTAGAGCCGGTTTGCAATGACGTGAAGCTGCGAGGCGCCCCGAGGCAGCTGGAAACTGCCGCTTTCAGAAAGTTCGCCATCGCCGTGTTCGAAAAGCATCAGCCGTGCCTGGTCGTCAAGGGCAAAAAGCTGGCTGGAAATGCGTTCCAGCGAGAGGATGGGCCTGCTGTGGGAAAATGCGGTCTGGGGATTCTGGTCGACCGACTCCTGCGTTTCCAGGGATATGCGGAGAAGTCCGGCCTCACCGTCGGCAAGGAACAGGTCGTTGCCGATTCGGACCAGGTCGTTCGGGTCGTTGGCAAGCTGGGTGGATGAGTACACGCCGAGCACGGATGTTGGTTCGATGATCGTCAACCTGCCATCCCGGCCGAAGAGGTAAGAAAAACGGATGTCGGTTATCAGCCGATTGCCCCTGTTTGACAAGCCGGACGAGGAATAGAGCCATTGCAGTGATTCGGTTCCCGTACGGAACACCACCAGCCCCTCCCGTCCTGAGAGAACATACAAATGGGCTTCGCTGCTGGTCAGCGCCTGGATGTCCGGTATTTCCATGAGGGTTTCATGGACCCTCACCGGCTGCGGTCTGGCATCAGCGTCCAATGTTCCGGCTGGCATCAATGGCAGAAAGAAAATGGCGAAAATAATCAGGGGAGAGACCCATTGTGTGATCCTGGAGATTTTCAGGGTTGTTCCGTATCGCTGAATAAAAGATTTGGTCGCTTTCAGGTGCATAAAATTTTTTACTTATAGCCAGTGATGTTTCTTGTACCATTGAATGGTTTCGGCAAGGCCCTTGTCGAGGTCCATTTTTTGCCGGAAGCCCAGAGTTGCCTTTGCTTTATCTACAGAGCAAGTCCACTGCATACCCAGTTCCCGGGCCTTGTCACGGTTAATAACGGGATACCTGCCGATTAATGATGCACCAGTTTCCATGATATTGCCAACGACCTCCACCAGACGTGGTGAAACTTTAAGGGCATGCAGTTTTTTTCCAAAAACGCGGCCGGTAGCCTGGCGTATCTCTTCCCAGGTGTAGAGCTCTTCGCTTGAGATAAAATACGTTACCACCCCGGGTTTGTTTTCAGCGGCGGAGAGAATGATGCCATCCACCAGATCGTGGACATGGATGAGGGAGACCCGGGAGTTTTGACCGCTGTCGATGATGGGGAAAATCCGCCACGATGCCATCTGGAAAACACTGAAAATCTGGTCTTCACGGGGCCCGTAGACAGCTGGCGGTCGTATCACTGTTACAGAGATCGAGTCGTCTGCCACTTCGGCGATCATCTCTTCCATTTTCTTTTTGGATTCGCCGTACATGGTTACCGGCATCATCGGATCATCTTCTGCGAGGGGCTGCTTGAAACTGGGTCCGCAGGCTGCAAGGGAGGAGAGCACCACAAGCTTTGGGATTTTCAGCTTCATGGCCAGGCGGAGTATGTTTTCGGTGGCCGCCACATTGGCCTGATGGAAGATTTTTTGCGACGGGGCTTTGACAATGCCGGCAACGTGGAACACCACGTCAGAACCATCCATGCCCTCACGCAGTGCCGTGAGATCGTGCAGGCTGCCTTGAATACGTATGAAATCTTTGTCCTTCAGCCATTTGTCGCTGGATCGCACCAGGCATCGTATCTCGTCATTCTGGTTTTTAAGAAGCCGATCGACGAGATGGCTGCCGATAAATCCGGTACCTCCGGTGACAAAAGCTTTCATAGAAATTTTGTATACTTTACGTAATTTGAAAAAATTTATGGATTCCGGCTAAAGTCATCATGGACAGCTGTACGGCCTTTTGGCTTGAAGTGACCGGAACATTTTGGAATATATCGCGATCCTGTCAGGGAATAAAGTAGTGAACGAGTAAATATCCTTATACTTGGATGCCATGCGCAAACCCCGAATTGCCATTTTTACAGGAAATTACAACCACATCCGGGATGGCGTTTCTAACACGCTGAACCGGCTTGTGGGCCATCTTGGCAAGCGGGGATACGAGGTGCTGGTTTTCGGTCCCTGGACGCCCCGGCCTGCAATGGAGCATGTAGGAGAATTTGAGCCCGTCTACTCAATTCCCGCCCCTGGCCGACCTGAATACCGCATCACCATGGGTTTCCCCTCCGCCAACAAGCAAAGGTTGCGCGATTTTGATCCCGATCTGATTCACATCGCCACGCCCGACTTGCTTGGTTTTCGTGCCCTCAGGTATGCCATGAAGCATAACATCCCGGTTGTGTCCTCTTACCATACCCATTTCACCAGTTATCTGAAGTATTACCGGCTTGGGTTGCTTGAGCGGCCTCTTTGGAAATATCTGCACTGGTTTTACCGGAACAGCAGGCACTTGTATGTGCCCTCACCGGCCACCATGCAGGAACTGCGCAAGGAAGGTGTGGCTTGCGAGCTCAAGCTGTGGTCCCGAGGGGTGGATACGGCACTGTTCAATCCGGGTCAAAGGGATCCACAGTGGCGTCAATCTCTCGGGTTTTCCGACGATGATCTGGTGATCGTCTTTGTCTCCCGGCTGGTATGGGAAAAGAATCTGGACATGGTGGTGCGCATATTCGGCAAGTTCAACGACGCTGCCCGGTCTGTTCGAACTATGGTTGTGGGAGACGGGCCTGCCAGAAAGAGCCTTTCAAAAGTGCTTCCAGAAACAGTTTTTACAGGATATCTCACAGGGCGCGATCTTGCGAGAGCCTACGCCAGTGCAGATATATTCTTTTTTCCATCAGACACAGAATCATTCGGAAACGTAACACTCGAGGCCATGTCATCCGGGTTGCCAGCTGTAGTGGCAAAAGCTGTAGGCAGCATATCACTTGTGGATGACGGGAGAACCGGGTATCTGGTTGGAGCCACTGACGAACAACGATTCACGCAGTACCTTCAGCAAATAATTGATAACAATGAATTGCGCTCAAGAATGGCAGACGCTTCTCGCGGGAAAGCCCAATCATATGACTGGGACAAGATCCTCGATCAGCTGATTTCCTACTACAACGAAATCATTCCTGTTAACACATCCATCAGAGTTCCTTGAAGCATGAGGCCTTGCAGCAGTATGCCGCCTGAAGTGCAAGTTTACTCTAAAGGCCTTCTGCAGAAAGCCAACCAAGTAGCTTCTTGAATTCTCATCATGAATTAAATGTGATTTTATTGCATATTATTCCTAATGCGATATAGCTCTCTGTCAATTAAAGCTTTGTGAATGCTGTCCGAACGGAGTTAAGCGGTTTAATAATCAGATTTTATTGCGCAATATCCTCAATAATGCTTATTTTTAAAACTTTGTAAAGCCAAACTGCACACTATCTAAATGGCCCAATCCGATCAAAGAATCAAGCCCGCCGACATCTTTGCCAAGGCATATCAGTTCACGGCAGCTGATGATGTGAAAGCCCAGGGTCTGTATCCCTACTTCAAACCACTGACGGATACGGATGGCAATGTCGTTGTAATTGAAGGGAAAGAGGTCATTATGGCCGGTTCCAACAATTACCTGGGACTTACCAATGATGTCCGGCTGATGGAAGCGGCACAAAAGGCTATTACAAAATACGGCACCGGATGTACCGGATCCCGCTATCTCAACGGGACCCTTGACCTGCACCTGGAGTTGGAAGAAAAGCTTGCCGCTTTCATGGGCAAGGACAATTGCGTGCTTTTCAGCACTGGCTATCAGACCAACGAGGGAGCCATCCAGACCATTGCAGGTCGCAATGATGTCATTTTCTCTGACAAGGACAACCATGCCTGCATTGTGACAGGAACGCTGCTTTCAAACGGCAGAACCGTACGGTATTATCACAACGATATGGATCACCTGCGCAAGCTTCTGGAGCGCGAGAGTCCATCCACAGGAAAAATACTTGTCAGTGACGGAGTCTTTTCCATGTCGGGTTCCCTGGCCAAGATCCCGGAACTTGTTTCACTTGCAAAGGAATTCAATGCACGGCTTTATCTTGACGATGCCCATGCCATTGGAGTGCTGGGTGATGGTGGACGCGGCTCGGCTTCGGCCTTTGGCCTTCTTGATGAAGTAGATCTTATCAGTGGCACGTTTTCGAAATCATTTGCATCGCTGGGCGGGTTCCTTGTGGGCGATCGCGAGGTCATCGAATACATACGGCATCATTCGCCGGCTCACATCTTCAGCGCTTCCATGCCTCCGGCAAACGTGGCCACCGTACTCAAGGCACTCGAAATCCTCCAGACAGAAACCTGGCGTCTCGAGCGGCTTGAGGAGATTTCCAACTACATGCGCAAGGGCCTGAAGGAACTCGGCTTCAATATCTGGACCAGCCAGTCGCCCATTATTCCAGTTGTTATAGGCGACCTTATGGACTGCCTCCGTTTCTGGAGGGATCTGTTCGAAGAAGGGGTCTACGCCAATGCTGTGGTCCCACCCGCCGTCCCACGCGGACAGTCGCTGCTTCGCACCAGTTACATGGCAACGCATACCGATGATCAGCTTGATAGCATACTGGATGCCTTCCGCAAGGTCGGCATTCGCAGGGGCATCATAGACCACAACGGGCATTCCCTAATCCAGGTCTGATCTCGTGGAAAAGCCCATCAAGGATGCCATAAGCGAACCGGGCAACCTCAAGGGGGTGGCGTTTGTATCCACAGAGGAGGAGCGCAAGCAGTTCATAGACTTTCCATACCGCCACTACAAAGATGACCCGGTATGGGTCCCGCCACTCAAGATCCAGCAGAAAGACCTTCTGAATCCCCATAAAAATCCGTTTTTCAAAGATGCGGATGTTGCGCTATTTCTCGCCTATGATGACGGAAAGGTGGCCGGCAGAATAGCCGCCATCCACAATCACGCATACAATCGCTATAACAACGATACAGCCGGTTTTTTTGGATTTTTTGAATGCATCGACAACCAGTTTGTAGCCGATCTGCTCTTCCGGGTTGTGCGAGACTGGCTTCGAACCCGCGGTTGCACCAAGCTGCTGGGGCCCATGAGTCCCGGTATGCTGGATGAGATCGGGATCCAGGTAGAAGGATTCGAGCATCGGCCTGCCATCATGATGCCTCACTCCAAACCTTACTATGATGAAATGATCCGGAAAACGGGGTTGGAGAAGGCGATGGACCTATTTGCTTACCGGGTGCTGTCGAGCACGGTCAGGGTGGACCGCATGGACCGCGCCATGGAGATCGTCCGCAAACGAACCCCGGGTATACAGGTGCGAAAGGTCAACCTTCGGAATTTCGACGAAGAGGTTCACATAATCCACGATATATTCAACAAAGCCTGGGCGAAAAACTGGGGCTTCTATGAAATCAGCCTGGAGACTTTCATCCACCTTGGCAAAGAGCTCAAAATGATCATCGACACGGATCATGCCCATGTGGCTGAAGTTGATGGAGAACCGGTGGCTTTTTCAATCGCGCTTCCCGATTACAACCAGGTATTTGCCAGAATGGATGGCACCCTGTTTCCCACCGGGCTTATCAAGCTTCTGTGGTACCGCAGAAAGATCAATACGATCAGGACAGCGCTCATGGGAGTCCTTCCGGAGTACCAGGGCCGGGGAATCGATGCACTGCTCACAAGAGAGTCCATAGTAAACGGACTGGGGCGCGGTTTTGTTTCTGCTGAAGTAGGCTGGCTTCTTGAAACCAATACCGATATATTACGTGTCGCTGAACGCATAGGTGGCTATAAAGAAAAGACTTACCGTATGTACGGGCAGTCGCTGGCCTGATCTGTTTCAGGCCGTTTTCTGATATTTACCGGCTTTCATAAAGTTCGGTGCTGCATGTTTATCAACCAGATTTGATCTATGACTGTAAAGACGTTGACCAGGTTGCCTTCGCTGGTAGAGAACAATTCCGATTTCAAAGTCCGCTCGGCTCCCATATCCTCCTACTCCAAAGAGGAGTTGCTGGGGGTTTACCGGGATATGCTTCTGGTAAGGAGACTGGACGAAAAAATGCTCATCCTGCTCAAGCAGGGCCGCGGGCATTTCCATATAGGATGCGCCGGCCACGAGGCCATTCAGCTTGCTGCAGCCATGGCTTTGGAAAAAAAGAAAGACTGGGCGTTTCCATACTACCGTGACCACGCCTTTTCCGTCGGTTTCGGGCTCACATCCCGGGACATACTTTCATCGCATCTCAGCAAGGTCACCGACCCTTCCGGAGGCCGCCAGATGCCCTCCCATTTCAACAGTCGCGAGTGCCGCATCGTCTCCGCTTCGAGTGCCATCGGAGCTAATTTTCTGCCGGGGCTGGGTCTGGCGCAGGCTTCCATGTACAAGGGAATGGACGAGGTAACATACATTTCAACAGGCGAGGGGGGGACCTCCCAGGGAGTCTTCTTTGAATTGCTGAACTGGGCTACCCGTTGCAAGGCGCCGGTGGTCATCGTCATCCAGGACAACAAATATGCCATCAGTGTCCGGGTGGATGAGCAGACAAGCAACAAAAGCATCTCCAAAACGGTGCGGGGCTTTGAAAACCTTGAAATTTTTGAGGTGGATGGCACCGATTTCTTCAATTCTCATGCCGCCATGAAAAAAGCGGTGGAGCGGGCAAGAAAAGGGGAAGGCCCGTCCGTGGTGCATGCACATGTGGTCCGGCTCGTGCCCCACTCATCCTCCGACGATCAGAAGAAATACCGCAATTCTGACGATCTGGAAAACGACCTTCGGCACGACCCGCTTGAAAAACTTGGGCAGCGCCTGATGGCTTCGGAAATGGCGACCCAGGAGGAGCTCGATGAGCTGGCCGCGGAGGTGCACGAACAAGTGGAAAAAGACACGGAGTGGTGCCTCAAACAGGCCGATCCCGATCCTTCCGATGCACTGCGTCACGTGCTGTCGGAAGACCCGCCCGATCTGGAATACGAAAAGTCCACACCATCGGGCAGCCCGATAGTGATGGTGGATGCGATCAACCACGCCCTCAAGGAGGAGATGGAACGTGATGAGAGCATTGTGGTTTTCGGGGAGGATGTGGCCGGCGGCAAGGGCGGCGTGTTTACGGCCACGCGAGGGCTCACCGAGCAATTCGGAAGCCATAGATGCTACAACTCGCCACTTTCAGAGGCTTCCATACTGGGCACGGCTTGCGGCCTGGCCATTCACGGCATGAAGCCCGTAGTCGAGATCCAGTTCGGCGATTACATCTGGCCGGCCATGGAGATGCTCAAAAACCAGATTGACTCACTGCGCTACCGGTCCAACAACAACTTCAGCTGTCCAATGGTGATCCGGGTGCCTATCGGCGGTTATATCCATGGCGGACTGTGCCACAGCCAGAACATCGAAGCCACCTTCGCACATTTTCCGGGCTTCCAGGTGGTGATGCCCAGCCATGCCGCCGACGCCAAGGGCATGCTCAAGACCGCCATTCGCAGTGACGATCCCATTCTGTTCCTCGAGCACAAGGGACTTTACCGCCAGGGCTTTGCCCGCAGGCCGGAGCCGGACAGTGACTACCTGGTTCCGCTTGGCAAGGCAGCCATAGCCAGAGATGGCCGGGACCTCACCATTATTACATGGGGCGCACTAGTGCAGAAGGCACTCAATGCCGCCAGGGAATACGCTGACCAGGGGGTGGAGATAGAGGTTGTGGATATCCGTTCGATGCTGCCCCTCGACACTGAAACCATTCTGGAATCGGTGGCCAGGACGCACCGGGTCCTTGTGTTGCACGAAGACCAGGAGTTCATGGGATTTGGTGCTGAAATAGCCGCCCAAATAGCCGAAAAAGCATTTGAACTGTTGGATGCCCCGGTGAAGCGGGTAGCCGCGAAGTTTTCACCCATTCCCTTTGCACCGGCTCTGGAAGAGTTCGTGCTGCCTCAGGCCGGCGACATCCGTGAAGCGGTAGACGCGCTCGTTCATTATTAATTCATCTGAAATCCGCAATTTCAGTAACTCTCAGAGATTCAAGTAATCTGTTCACAATTAAGGACTTTGACTATGACCAAATACAGAATTGAAAAAGACTCGATGGGTGAAGTGCAGGTGCCCGAAAACGCATTCTACGCGGCACAGACCCAGCGGGCCAAAGAAAATTTTCCCATCAGCAACATGCGCTTCGACCGCGCCTTTATCCAGGCGCTGGGCTTTGTAAAGCAGGCATGCGCACTGGTTAATGAAGACCTCGGCATGCTCCCCGACAATGTGGCGAAATACATTGTCAAGGCATCTCAGCTTGTGGTCGACGGAGAGCTCGATGACCATTTTGTGGTGGATGTTTTCCAGACCGGATCCGGGACCTCGACCAACATGAACGCCAACGAAGTGATTGCAAACCGGGCTAACTACCTGGCAAAGCAGGATGGTGTGGATGTAAAAATCCATCCAAACGACCATGTCAACTTCGGGCAAAGCTCAAATGATGTTTTCCCGACAACCATCCGCGTTTCAGCCTTGCTTGCGGTCCAGCAGCAGCTTGTCCCGGCACTGGAACACTTGCAAAAGACGTTCCACGACAAGGGGCAGGAGTACGCTGATGTTGTGAAGACAGGCCGCACGCACCTTATGGATGCCATGCCGCTGACAATAGCCCAGCAGTTTGGCGGATATGAGCGTCAGCTGCAGCTGGGTATTGAGCGCCTGGAATCAGCTCTTGAGCGGCTCCGTGAGCTTCCCCAGGGTGGAACGGCCATCGGCACCGGTATCAATACGCACGCGGAGTTCGGCAAGCGATTTGCGGCAAAGATCTCCGAACTGACCGGTGAGTCTTTTGTTGAGGCGGTTGACCACTTTGAGGCGCAAGCCACGCTGGATGCACCGGTGGAAACAAGCGGCCAGCTGAAGACCATTGCCGTGGGCATGATGAAAATGGCCAACGACCTCCGCTGGATGAACTCCGGCCCGAACAGCGGCCTCGCAGAAGTACAGCTAAAGGCGCTTCAGCCAGGTTCTTCAATTATGCCTGGAAAAGTGAACCCGGTCATTGAGGAGTCGGTGACCATGGTATGCGCTCAGGTGATTGGCAACGATGCGGCCATCATGATCGGCGGACAGTCAGGAAACTTCGAGCTGAACGTGATGATGCCTGTGGTTGGATACAACCTGAACCAGAGCATCGTTCTTCTGGCAAATGTGGCCCGCAATTTCGCCAATCAGTCGGTTTCCGGACTCATCGTCAAAAAGGATGAGATCGCCGATAATATCGGCAAGAACCCGATCCTTGTGACCGCCCTGAATCCGATCATCGGATACGATCTGGCGGCACAGATCGCCAAAAAGGCATTTGCCGAGAACCGTCCGCTCAAAGAAGTGGCCCTTGAGATGACCGATCTTGGCGAGGAGGAGCTTGACAAGGCGCTTGATCCGATCAAGATGACCAAGGGCGGATTCACCGAGTAGGAATCCAACTGTCAACGGAATCCATATGTAAAGGGAATCCCCCGAATGCGGATTCCAGTTTGAGCCTGGCCCGGACAACCGGTAATAACCGGATGTCCGGGCTTTTTAATTTTTGGGATCCGAAGCCGCAGCTTGAGAGTTGCTGGTTTTGATCGGTGAATGAGACGAATATAGGATGAGCTTAGAACTCTTGTTCAGAAATCGCATCACCGTAAGACCCATCCACCCGTTTCCTGCTGAAATGCCACCTGCATCATCAAAGAGGTTCACATCAGAAAAGCCAGGTGACAAACAGATCGGCGAAAATCAGAAGCCAAACGGCCGGTAAATAGATCAGGGAGCCATAGAGGACCTTGCGGGCGTTGTCCTTGGTCCGGGAGAGTTGAAACCGCAGACCGAAATAGAGGAACACCATGCCGGCAAGAAGCGCTCCGAGCAGGTAGAGCAGGCCGCCCATACCGTAGACGAACAGCGCTATGCTGACTGGGAAGAGGAGCAACAGACACCCGGTCACCGTGAGCGCCGAAATGATACCTTTTTTGTCACTCTCCGGAAGCATGCAAAAACCGGCACTCCGGTAATCATCATGGCACAGCCAGGCTATGGCTATTACGTGGGGAACCTGCCATAAAAACACGATGGCAAACAGCACCCATGCTACTGGATCGGCCAGCGATCCGGATGCAGCCACCCATCCACCCACAGGCGGAAGGGCGCCCGGGACCGCGCCCACCATGACGTTCACAAAACTGACCCTTTTCAGTGGTGTGTAAAATGCGAGGTAGAGTACGGATGTCAGCCCGGAAATGACGCCTGTCAGCGGGTTGACAAGAAAGAACAGGTACAGAAAGCCGATGAGCATCAGTGAAACGGAAAAGACCAGGGCCTGGGTGGGCCTTATCTTTTGAGCGGGCAAGGGTCGCTTGACCGTCCGTATCATCTTCTTGTCCAGGTCACGCTCAATGAACTGGTTGTGGGCAGCGGTGCCTCCCGCGATCAAAAGGGTGCCGAAGGCGGCATGCAGAAACAGCGCAAGGGAAAAGTCAGAGCCAGCAGCCAGCACAAAACCGACACTCATACTGACCAGCACCAGCATGGTGATGCCGGGTTTCGTCAGTTCAAGATAATCGGAAACCGATGCTCCGATCCTGTTTCGGGCTGCGGTTTGTACAGGGGCTGTGTTCATCGCAAATGGTTGAAGTCCGCCGTGATGCGGACCGGCTTAAAAGAAGTTCCAAAAATACGAAAAAATGAGCTATTTTTGACCAAAATATTGCTGCTTCGGAGTGATAGGCGCAACAGCGCCGGCAGCCGGCTTTTCGTCGGGCTGAAACCCGGAGCGCCATCTCTGTAAACAAGGACTTTATCATGGCTTTGCGTTCCCTTTTCAAAGGACTGAACAGTTTTCAAAAGACAGCCCTGGTCACACTTGGTGTCACTTTTCTGCTGATATTCATTGGCGGACTTGTACGTGCCACCGGTGCCGGCCTGGGGTGCCCGGACTGGCCAAAGTGTTTTGGCTTGTGGATACCGCCAACCAATGTGGCTGACCTGCCTGAAGCATACGATCCGGAACAGTTCAACGCGTTCAAGACCTGGATGGAATATGTGAACCGGCTGGTGGGGGTCCTGGTTGGGTTTCTGATTCTGCTCACATTCGCATTATCGACCAGATATCTGTGGCGCGCACCATTGGTTTTTTTGGGTGCCGCAGTAGCTTTGCTTCTGGTGCTGTTCCAGGGCTGGCTGGGAGGACAGGTCGTTCGCAGCGGGCTCCAGAGCGGCATGATCACAATCCACATGGTTGTTGCGGTGCTTATTTTGAACGTGCTTGTATGGACCTGGTTCCAATCTGTCAAGGATCGCGTGAGGTATTCGTTCGGGGGGAAGTCCCGTCGGAACCTGGCAGCCATCCTCGTCGTTCTTTTAATAGTGGTAATAACACAGGTTGTGTTCGGTTCGCAAGTCCGTGAGGCTCTGGAGATGGTAAAGACAGCTTACCCGGGTCTGGACAGAAGTTTGTGGATCGATCGGGTTGGCAGTATTGACATGATACACAGAAGTTTTTCGTGGCTGGTTCTTGCATCAGTGCTGCTTTTCCAATATCAGGCTCTGAAGGCCGGCGGCGGTACACCGCTTCCGTTCCTTGCCGGGCTTACAACCGCTGCAACAGTGCTGCAGATCCTTCTTGGCGCTTCCCTGGTCTATCTTGGCATCCCGCCAGCAGCGCAAGTCTTCCACCTGTGGATTGCCGCTTTCATGACCGCCGTGCCGTTTTTTGCACTGCTTATTGTACTCCGCTCCAGGGCAGGACTCTCTTCCGGAGTGTAATCTGCATCCAACAGAAATCAAAAAAAAAGCTTTTCACATGACGATTGAGAATTTTTCAAACCGTCGGGACCTCGTTTCAATGTTGGAAGCCGCTGCCCGTGAAAGCAGTGACAATGAACCGGTTTCAGTTTATTTCCCGGGCGAAAGTCGTCCGCTCCAGGTATACCCCCGATCTGTTCGCAGCCATCCCAAAGGTGGTGTTTTTCTCTCTGGAAGGTATAATGACAGGGACGCGCTGTTCATACTGGGGAAGGAGGGGCTGCGTGTCATGAAGGAGTATGACGGCGACATTGTGATCCGGCATAGCGATTTTAGCGTTATGAAGTGCCGCTGGACCAGGATGGTTGCCAGAAAGGCCCGGGAAGACTTTCCCCAGTTTGCGCCCACTGCCCGGCAGAATGGCAGGGTAAGCGTAGCGTTCGGGGATGTTCTGGGATTTGCCGGGAAAGCCCAGCTTCGCGCTTTCAAAGGCAAAGCCGGACTGGCCTTTTCAAGACAATGCATCCACCAGCTGGAATCATTGGATATCCATCCCGAGGATGCGATTGATGCTGTGACGCGCATTACATTCCAAGAGGGTTACGAGGGCGGGTACGCCGCGGAAGCGTGCCACCTTGACGCGCCGGAGCAGGTACGAACCATGCTGGATGCCGGATACACCCGTTTTTCACTTGAGCCGTTCTCCCCGTCTCTCTTTTCGCTGCGGGAAAAGCCCAAAAGGGAGCTGCTGGATAAAGTGTTCGATGTTCCATGGATTGAACTGAAGGAGAAATTTGAGCTTATGTTCCACCGCTACAAAGGGATCCGGGTGGATCTGGGACCGGTACGCTTTGCGGAAGAGGAGGATACCCCGGAGCCGGTGATCCTGATGCCCGGTGAGGCAGATGTGCTGGCGGCTATAGGAATGCTCGGTGATATCATTGCCCGTGTAGTTGCCATGGAACGCGTGCTTGTGGAGGAGGGACGCCGTGATGATCTGATCCTCGAGGTTTCCTTTGCACGTGCCGAGGGTGTACTAACACCATTTGAACTCTATTTCCTGGTGAATGAATTGTTACGACATGATGTCAGGGTGGACTTTGTAGCCCCGGGCGACTTGACCCCGGAGCACTGGGCCGTTGCGCGGAATACGGGTCTGGCAGGATTGTCAGGTCCCATCCACCATATTGATGCCATCCCTCTTGAAACCTCCGGGCTCAGGTTCCACGGCGTGCTGCAAGATATCAGTTATCTAACGGCTATGCAGTGCATGGCCGACAAGGCCCCGGACATGTTCAGGGATATCTGGAGGCGCTCAAGGAATCTGTTGGAACAGGTGAAGGAAGAATCGGGGCTGGAATTGCCTGTTCAGAAATTCCCGTCGGATAAGGAGGTATCTGACAACGAGCTGGGCGGGTTGGTGTCAGTGGATGACGCGGATCTATTCCTGAGGCACACCATGCGTTGGATTTTCGCCCAAATAGACGAACACGGCAGAAGGTATTTGAGGTCTGGAATCATGGATTTCATCAGGAAGCATGAAACGGAATACACGGACGCCCTGGTTGCCCGGTATGAGAGATTTATTGAGACGGCAGCCGCTGGGCAAACGAATTCCTCCTAGACTCTTCGTACTCCCTGGAGGATATTCCGTCATTACTCATGACGGTGATTCTTCATGACTGACTGTCAAGACAGGATACATCACAGATCGATTCGAAAACTCTCCTTCAGGTTGCCCGTCATGATGTCGCAGGAGCCACTTGCGGGGATCAATTTTCCGTTTTCATCGGGATAGGCAAGCATTTCAGCGGACAAGACAAACTCAAGTGTTGCAGATTCCCCCGGTTTGAGGCTGATTTTTTCAAAATGTCTCAGCTCTTTGACGGGGCGGGTGATACGTCCGGTGCGCGTCGATGTGAACCACAAGACAGATTCCATTCCTTCAACCTGGCCGGTGTTGGTTAAGGTCACCCTTGCCGTCAGATGCCTGTTGCGACTGATGGAACGATCGCTGAGTTTCAGCTCGGAATACTCAAAGGTGGTGTAGCCAAGACCATGTCCAAAAGGAAACGGGGATGCAGCCGCACCTCCCTGCACAATCTGGTTGGCTTTTTGGGGATCGACAAAGTAGAGGTTGCTTCTTTTGTGGTTGTAGGGCAGGTAGTGGTTCGGGCTCATTGGGTAGGATACGGGCATCCTGCCACTTGGATTAACCTTGCCGCTTATGACATTGGCGATGGCGGTTGCGCCTTCAAGACCGGGCAGGCCGGCAAAAATGATGGCGTCGATGTCATCGACAATATCGGTGATCAGCCGGGGGCGGCCCTGTACCAGTACCAGAATGAGGGGGGATTCCGAACCGGAGAGCAGTTTCAGTTCATCAGTCTGGTTTCCCGGGAGCCGGAGGTCGGTGATATTTCCGGCAAATTCGCAGTAGGGTTCCTCGCCGCCGGCATAGACCAGCATATTCATGCCGTTCAGCATTTTAACGAAATCAGCCATTTCAGCATCTGATGCACTCTTCTGGTTTGGAATGTCTTCCGGGCCATGCAGGATGATTTCGGCCTGAGGGTACTCTGCCTTCAATGCACTGTAAATGGTGAGCATGTCATCGGGATATTCAGCCTCACGGCCGCCCTGCCAGGAAAGGGTCCATCCACCGCACAAATTGCGTTTGCTGTCGGCCGACATGCCAAACAGGCCTATGCGGCGCGGTTCGCTTGCCGGCAGCGTGTTGCGATCGTTCTTGAGCAGCACGATGGATTCACGGGCGGCTTCCAGCGCCTTGCGGCGATGATCAGAGCTGCCGATACACTCGAAACGGTCACCGCTGGGATAAGGATTTTCAAACAGCCCCAATTCAAATTTAAGTGTGAGGATTCTCCGAACGGATTCGTCGATGCGCTGCTCCGGGATATGTCCTTCTTCGACCAGTTCCAGCAGAGAAGAGTTGAAATCGAGATGGAGCGGTGTCATGCTCATGTCAACTCCGGCCATAACAGCGTCATAAGTGGCTTTCTTGAAGTTTTCAGCGGTGTAGTGGAAATTGACGAGCTTTCCGATATCCTCCCAGTCCGTCACGACCACCCCCTCGAAACCCATCTGGTCGCGGAGCAGTTTGGTGAGGATGTCATGTGATGCCACGACAGGCACGCCGTTTATCTCACCGCTGTTTGTCATAATGGTCCGCAGTCCGGCATCCACCGCTTTCTGGAAGGATGGGCGGTGGAATTCGTGGATCTGCTGCATGGAGAGCTGTGCGGGGGTGCGATCCCAGCCCGATCTGGGATCGGAATATCCAAGAAAATGTTTGCCGGTCGCGGCCAGTTTGCGGGGAGCGGTCTCCTCGCAATTCTGCAGACCGTCAACATAGGCAGCGCCCATAGTTCCGGCCAGATGCGGATCCTCACCGTATGTTTCCCAGAGACGCGGCCAAAGTGGCTGAACACCCAAATCCAGAATGGGTGTAAAAATCCAGTGGTGTCCAAGATCTGCGACTTCAATTGCCGTGACCAGGCCCGTATATCTGGCATGCTCCGGATTGAAGGAGGCTCCGATGTTGATACTCTGCGGGAATATGGTTGCTCCTTCCAGATAGCTGGCACCGTGGATGTGATCGATGCCGTAGATGACAGGAATTCCCAGACGCGTCTCCTCCACTGCAATACGCGTGAGTTGCCGCATGTACTCGAACCAAGTGCGGGCCGGAACCGCCTCACCATTCAAAAAAGAGCCAATATGGTGTTCCAAAACCATCTCACGTGCTTTCACGGGGTCAAGGGCTACATCTTTCTGCTCTCCGGTAGTATTGATCATGGTAATATCAAGCTGGGTCATCTGACCGATTTTCTCGTAAAGGGTCATGCGATTGAGAAGATCTTCAACACGATCAAAGACAGGCAGTTTCGGATTTCGGTAGGCTTCTCCACCATCAAGCTTTGAATCTTTCAGTACATTCAGGTCAGATTGCGATTGGAAGTGTTCCATTACAGCATTTTGTATTCTGTGAGTCAGGCAGCGCATAGCCGTCTGCCGTCGTTGAAGCAAATGTAAACCCCAGCCCCGGGCGCCAACTTAATGCAGGACTATCGGGTCTGCAAGGCACGTGTATGATGCAAAGAATTGCAAGATAAAGAAAAGAAAAATCTTCTCCAGTCGAATATCTGTGATTAAAGGATTATGAATTACCTGGGCTTGATCATTAAGAAAGCTGGTATCAATAATCAGAGTTATTTTGCTTTTTGTAGCCAAATTCGAAATTACACACACTTGCTGAGAGCGAGCGGTTTTGATTGACACAGGCAGGTTTGCTGCCGTACCGCCGGTTTTTCCACATGCCTTACAAGTTGAAGAGGCATAAATTTTCATCACATAAAGAAACTATTTGCATCGATTGCATTCAAAATGTAACTTTCCAACGTCATGCCTGATGTGCAGTTGCTGATTCAGGCAATCCCTGTTGCTATTTTTAATTTTCTTGGAACGCGGGCAAGTCCGGTACGGAACGCTGTAATTAATATTTTTCCGTAAACAAAACAAATGCCTGATATGGATGTGAATTCCTTGGATATTGTCGACCTGGCCACCGCTTCCGGGGGCGATTCCATTGATGATTTCGCATCACCAGAACGAGTGCAGATAACGTGCTGCAATAGTATAATTTCAACTTAAACAGGAAAAGTTTTGAATACAGAAACGATCATTCTGGATAAGGAAACATGGTTCAGGATTGCTGACTGTGACAAAATCCGCCCATTTTTCATGAGTATTGTAAGTGATTCCAACCACTGGATGTTCATTTCGAGCAACGGAGGGATGACAGCTGGTCGCAAAAACAGTGAATTTGCCTTATTCCCGTACTATACCGACGATAAGATCACGGAGTCGGCGGAACTTACGGGAAGCAAGTCCATATTCCGGGTCAACAGCGGGGATCGGGCCCGCGTCTGGGAACCTTTCTCAGTGAGGTCTTCTGACAAATACAGCATCAGCAGAAATCTCTACAAGAATTTCCATGGTAACAAGGTGATGTTTGAGGAGGTCAACCACGACCTGGGTCTTACTTTCCGGTATCAGTGGAACTCCAGCAACCTGTTCGGTTTTGTCAGGAGGTCCGAGCTGCTCAACCATTCTGGCAGTGACTGCCGTGTAACACTGGTCGACGGGATTCAGAACATAATGCCCTACGGCGTGGAGCCTGAGATGCAGAACGCTTCGAGCAACCTTGTGGATGCCTACAAGCGAAGCGAACTTGTGGAAGATTCCGGTCTTGGAATTTACGCCCTGAGCGCAATCATTGTGGACCGGGCTGAACCAAGCGAAGCACTCAAAGCCAACGTGGCCTGGTCACTTGGCCTGGAACAGCCTGGGTATCTGCTATCATCACTTCAACTCGACAATTTCCGCAATCAGGTTCCTCTTGTGGATGAGCACGACGTCAAAGGTGAAAAGGGGGCCTACTTCATCCATACTGAAATACTTTTAAAGGCCAAGGCCAGCCGCTCCTGGAAAATTGTTGCCAATGTGAACCAGAGCAGCGCCCAGGTCATAGCACTGAACAAAAAGATCATGGAAGACCCTGATCTGGATCAGCTTGTGGAGCAGGATATTCAGAACGGATCCCGGGAACTCGAAAAGCTTGTAGCCGGAGCTGATGGAAAACGTCTTACAGCCGACCCGGTATCTGATGCCCGCCACTACTCGAACGTGCTGTTCAACATAATGCGTGGGGGCACCTTCGACAACAACTACCAGATCGAAAAAAGAGACTTGGTAAGCTATCTGCGAAAAGCAAGCAGAAAGGTTCTGGAAAACAATAGTGCGCATCTGGGCCGGCTATCCGAAACCTTTTATGCGAATGATCTCTACGACCTGCTCACCGACTGTAAAGATCCCGACCTCTATCGCCTCTGCAAGGAATATCTTCCCCTGAAATTCAGCCGGCGGCACGGAGATCCCAGTCGTCCGTGGAACAGGTTTTCCATCAATACCAACAATGAACTGGACGGTTCAAAAATCCTGGATTACGAAGGCAACTGGCGGGACATTTTTCAGAACTGGGAGGCGCTTGTCCATTCCTATCCCAGATTCATCGAAGGGATGATCTTCAAATTTTTGAACGCCAGCACCTTTGACGGGTACAATCCCTACCGTGTGACCAAGGACGGCTTCGACTGGGAGACCATAGAACCGGATAACCCCTGGTCGTACATTGGGTATTGGGGCGACCATCAGATCATATATCTTCTCAAATTCCTTGAATTTTACCAGAAGCACCAGCCGGATGCGCTTGAAGGGCTGTTCAACAGTGACTACTTCGCCTATGCCAACGTGCCATACCGCATCAAGCCATATGATGAGATTGTCCAGGATCCAAAAAACACGATTGATTTTGATGAAACAATGGATCGTGTGCTGCGGGCCAATATGGCAAAAGACGGGGCCGACTCAGCCCTGCTTGGCAATAAAACCAAAGATATTCACCGGGTGAACTTCCTGGAAAAGATCCTTGCCACGGTACTTGCCAAGTTATCCAACTTTATTCCGGAAGGCGGGATCTGGTTGAACACACAAAGACCGGAGTGGAACGACGCAAATAATGCACTGGTCGGCAACGGTGTCTCCATGGTGACCCTGTGCTACCTGAGACGTTTCCTGAGATTCATCGAAGGGATCATTGACACTTCGGACGTCGAGGATGTAAAGGTTTCCACCGAGCTTGGCGACCTTTTTGATCGCATCCATCAGATACTGAATGAGCATCGCGGACTTCTTGATGGTACCATTGACAACCAAAGCCGAAAAATCGTGACCGACGCGCTCGGATGTGCGGGCAGCGATTACCGGAGCCTTATCTACGAGCACGGTTTCAGAGGGCATAAATCCACGATTACTCTTGCTCAGATTTCCGCTTTTCTGGATGTGTCGATCGACTGGATGGAACATTCCATTGATGCCAACAGAAGGCCGGACCATCTGTATCACGCCTATAATATCATGAGTTTCGAAGGTGACGGGATTGCGATTTCCCATCTGAGTGAAATGCTGGAAGGTCAGGTAGCCGTGCTTAGTTCGGGATATCTGGGGTCTGACCAAGCCGTAAAACTGCTGGATGCCCTGCGCCGCAGTACCCTGTACAGGGAAGACCAGAACAGCTTCATGCTGTATCCCAATAAGGAACTGCCCGGCTTCCTTGAGAGGAACAACATTCCGGAATCACTGGTCCGGGAATCCCGCCTTCTCCAAAAACTCGTGGATGACGGCAATCTGATGGTGATATTGAAGGATGTATCCGGCGGTTTCCACTTCAACGGCAACTTCCGGAATGCCGGAGACCTGAAAGCGGCTTTGAAGGAATTGGCATCTGCCGGGTACGGGGAACTTGTCGAAAAAGAGAAGGGAAAAGTGCTGGATATCTTTGAGAAGGTTTTCAACCACAAGGCCTTCACAGGTCGCTCAGGCACCTTTTTTGCTTATGAAGGGTTGGGTTCCATTTACTGGCACATGGTATCCAAACTGCACCTTGCTGTCCAGGAGGTTTGTCTGGAGGCGGTCAGACGCCGCGATGATGAAGCTGCGATCCGTAGCCTCAGGAACCATTATTACGAAATCGGAGAGGGCATTGGAATCCACAAATCCCCGGAAGAGTACGGCGCTTATCCAACAGATCCCTACTCCCATACTCCACTCCACCGGGGCGCGCAGCAACCTGGCATGACAGGACAGGTCAAGGAAGACATTCTTGTGAGTATCTTTGAACTCGGCGTATTTGTGGAGCAGGGCCGGTTGTCGTTCCGTCCGCGCCTGTTGCGCAAAAAAATGTTCTCAACGGAGCCCGGCTCCCTTGATTTTGTAACTGTGGAGCAGGAGGTTCGTCGCATGGAAATTCCGCAAAATGCGCTATGCTTCTCAGTTTGTCAGGTTCCGGTGGTGTACCAGACCGGCTCTGAGGATCGGACACAAATAGTTTTTGCAGATGGCACGGTGCGTCAAGTCAGCGGATTGAGCCTGGAAGAAAGCACAAGTGACAAAATATTCCAGAGGACAGGTGAGGTTGCGGAAGTCCGTGTCGCCTTGCAGCAAGAACATCTTGTCTGAATTTAAAAAGGCAGGAATTTCCTAAAAATTAACTTCTTGACTTTGCATACAGTTCTGCCAAACATATTCATTGCTGCTGTACAGCTGCGATTCGTGCTGCCATGAGGCGGCCAGGCCTCCGAATAATTCGCACGATTTGCAATGATAATGCCGGAAGATCTGACCTTTTGAACAACCTAAATAGATCAAAGACATGTCAGACCATGCAACACCCTCGAAATACAAAATACCGGTGCTTCAGAAAGCGGCGTTTGGGTCCGGACACCTTGTCAATAATTTGCTTCCGGGCGCGCTTGGTGTCTTTCAGTTCTTTCTGCTTACAGCTTTTGGCATAGATCCGTTCCTGGCCGGTCTGCTCGGTGGGTTGCCACGATTGTGGGATGCCATTACGGATCCCATTATGGGATATATCTCTGACAACACCAAGTCGCGTTTTGGGCGCAGAAGACCGTATATATTTTTAGGTGCCATTTTGGCTGGTACGATATTCATTCTGTTGTGGCAACTTGATCCGGACGGATCCCAAACATATAATTTCTGGTATTTCCTGCTTTTTTCACTCCTGTTCATCACGGCCAATACCATTTTTTCGACACCGCTCATCGGTTTGGGATATGAAATGACCCCGGATTATAACGAGCGGACCCGGCTCATGGGGTTTGCACAGACCATCGGGCAGCTGGCATGGATGATCGTGCCCTGGTTCTGGGTAATCATTGCCAATCCGGACCTGTTTGAAACACAGGCGGAAGGGGTTCACCGTCTGGCGGTTGTGGTCGGCGCTGCATGCATGATCTTTGGGATCCTGCCCGGGCTGTTCTGCAAGGAGGCGGATCAAACTCGCATTACCAACCGCGCCGATCTCAATTTCAAATCCATTGCCAAAAACTTCAAGGATTTGATATCAAAAATTGTGGAAGTTGCGAAAAACAGACCGTTTGTCCGGCTTTGCGGTGCCACCTTCCTGGTCTTCAATGGTTTTCAGATGGTCGCGTCTTTCAGCTATTTCATCATCCTTTTCTACATATTCAACGGGGATTATGGTGCCGCAGGGTCCTGGCCGGCCTGGTTCTCGACGGTGAGCGCGGCCATGACAGCCTTTCTGGTCATCCCGGTGATCACCTGGATAGCCAACAGGGTCGGCAAGCGCAATGCGTTTGTCATATCAACCTTGATCTCGATTGTGGGGTATATCCTTAAGTGGTGGGGCTTTTCACCAGAAAACCCATGGCTTATGTTCATGCCCATCCCGCTAATGGTCTTTGGCATCGGTGGACTGTTTACCCTGATGATGAGTATGACGGCCGATGTTTGCGACCTTGACGAGCTGCATAACGGCATGCCGCGCAAAGAGGGGACTTTCGGGGCCATATACTGGTGGATGGTGAAGCTGGGTCATGGTGTGGCGCTGGTACTTAGCGGGCTTGTGCTTAAACTTGTTGGCTTTGACCAGAATGCCGCGGTCCAGACGGCGGAAACCATGATAAACCTCAGACTGGCCGATATTATCATTCCCGCTGTGACAGCCTCTCTGGCAGTATGGGTCATGTGGGGATACGACCTTACGGAAGAGCGTGCCAATGAGATCAAGGATGAGCTGGTTCGTCGGAGGGGAGAGCTGTAGTCCGCTTTTAAATGCCATTACTGGTTGAATCGATAAATCTGCTGTGCATTTGTGACAAGCATATCCAGTGCTACTGGGAGCATTTTGTGCGATGGCGTGTTGCCGAATATCCTTTGGATGCAGCTGAATATAACTTTTACAACAAGGGGACACTTCAAGTTGAAGTGCAAAAATTTTCATTGTTTTGTATAATTATGAATTACATGGCACGCGGAATGGACGTGATTAATTCATCTGATATTGTCTTATGGACAGAATTGGCTGGTAGAAAACCAAAAGAAAGCTTAATCACAATTCTGAATGAACGGTATCCAATTATCTGTAAAACAATATAATAGTTGATTTGACACTATTTGGAAGTATCTGCGCGGCATGTTTTTCTTCATGAGAATGCTTGTGTGGTTTGTTGAATTGGCAGAGCAAAAATTATGAAAAATAAACTTGTTTTATGAAAAATAATTGCATATATAGTGAGAACAATCCTAACTGGAAGCGTTTCCAAGAACCCAACAACACCGAATTTATATGAAAAAGACTCTACATAGCTTGTCAATTCAACTTTTTATTTTACTATTTATGGGCTTCGGAGCGTCAGGTCTGTTCAATCAGGCCATGGCGCAGGATGAAGTCGCACCACTCGATTTTGAGGTGGATGGTAATGGTGCCGACTGGGAGTGGGTGACATTTGAAAATGGTGATAACCCCCCGCTAGAGTTCATCGACAACCCGGATGACTCCGGTATCAACACATCTGACAGGGTTGCCAAATTCACGGCTCGCTCTGATGGTGCCGCTTGGGCGGGATCAAGAGGGACCGGTGGGGAGTCATTTTATTTTGACGCAGAAAACAGGACCATATCAATTATGGTTTGGAAAACTGAGATCAGCGATGTCGGGATCAAACTGGAAACTGCTTCGGACTGGTCACAAGGAGAAATCAAAGTGGCTAACACCAAGGTGAACGAGTGGGAAGAAATCGTTATCGATTTCACTGGCCGTGAAAATCCCCCAAATGGTGAACCCTTCAACGGTATTTCCGTGTTCCCGGATTTCCATGATCGTGAACAGGAAAACGTCGTCTACTTCGATAATATCGTATTTGAAGGTTTTTCACTGAGCGACAACGGTGATAATGGTGATAACGGAGACAATGGCGACAACGGCGACAACGGAGGATTTGAAGGTTATCCTGTTGAACCAGTTGATTTTGAGGTGGATGGCAGCGGAGCCGACTGGAACTGGATAACATTCGAAAATGAAGACAATCCCCCGCTTCAAATCATCGACAACCCGGATGCCTCCGGTATTAACACCTCTGAGCGGGTCGGGGCATTTACGGCCCGTTCCGGTGGCGCTCCCTGGGCGGGAACCACAGGAAGAGGAGGCTTTACATTCCTTATCGACGATGAAAACCCGACCATTTCCATAATGGTTTGGAAAACCGAGATCAGCAATGTCGGCATCAAGCTGGAAACCGCATCCGGCTGGGCGGAGCCAGAGATCTTAGTGGCCAATACCCAAACCGAAGTGTGGGAAGAAATCGTCCTTGATTTCTCCGATCGCATTAACAACCCTGATGGCGAACCGTTCAACGGCATTTCCGTGTTCCCGGATTTCCAGGATAATCGTGGACAGGATAACGTCATCTACTTCGACAATATCGTATTTGACGGTTTTACAGTGGTCGGTGTGGATGAGAACGGTGATGAGACGATTCCGCAGCCCCCTCATTCCGTCGGTGATATCATCAATTTCAATGGCAGCTTTGGGGAAAGCGACACCGGCAATGTCAATGATGTTGAGGTACCCGCCTGGACGTTCAACAATATAGCCGGCAACGCTACAATGGAAATCGTCGAAGATGCCCATGAAGGCGATCGCGCACTGCGCGTTGATTTCGGTGAGTGGGATGGAAACACAGAAAATGACTGGCACGTGGAAGCTGTAAACGAGCCCTTCTTTGCCGCAGAAGGAGATCTTATCAGGGTCACTCTTTGGATGAAGGCAGATACCGATACCCGCCGGGCCAATATTTATCTTGGATTGCCGGAAAGTGGCGGATGGGCGCGTTATCCGAGCCATCCGGGCGTTGGGGTTACCCTCAGTGATGAGTGGACCATGTACAGCTATGATCACGAGGTGGATGCTGCCAGTGCGCAACACTCCATGCGTTACGGCATAGCGATGAACTTCGAGGAGAACGATGGCAGTGTTATCTACATTGACCATGTCCAGGTAGAAGTCTTGGAAACAACTTCATCGGAATTTGAGCCCGATGCGCCGAAGGCATTCGCACTGAATCAGAACTATCCCAACCCGTTCAACCCGACCACGGCCATTTCCTATCAGCTGCCGCATTCCAGCCATGTGACTCTGGATGTGTATAATGTTCTGGGGCAGCGGGTGATGTCACTGGTGAACGCGGAACAGGCTGCCGGAAGCCACACGGTGACATTTGACGCAATGAACTTGACGTCGGGTGTCTACATCTATCGCCTTGTGGCCGGTGATTTTGTCAGCACACGCAAAATGATGCTGGTCAAATAGTTATAGTGATGAGTGAATCCTCCCCGAGTCTGCAAGGGATTCGGGGGGGATTTTTTATTCCGGTATGAGGCATAGGATAAAAGCCACCTGCATGTCAATTACCCTTTCTGGAACAAACATTTTTATAAAAAATGTAAAAAAGTTCATGATTTATTAATGGGGTTAAATATTATCTGAAAGCCTCACTGAAAAATTATGGAGCAATAACTGTTTTGCGTCAACAACCTGCACTTGAATTTCGTGTGAACTTCAAATGTGACTTCGGGAAAACCTGCCGTAAAGACTGTTTTCCAAACAACAATCTGTAAACAACTCTAATCAAAGAAGCCTAAAAGTAATGAATAGACTAAGCAAACTATTTTTCATGTTATCGATGATAACATGCATATCTGCATCGACGATGGCTCAGGCCAGCCGCGTGGAACTGGAAGAGCGTGCTGATGGTTGGCGCATGCTTGTGGATGGTGAGCCGTTAATGATCAACGGTATGAACTGGGATTACTTCCCGATCGGCACCAACTATGAATACGATTTCTGGGGTAAGCCAGACCAGTTCATTAAAAACGCTCTGGACTATGAAATGGGCCTGCTGCGTAATATGAACGTAAACGCAATCCGGGTTTATACAGGTATTGCACCAAAGTGGGTTGAATACATCTATGACAACTTCGGTATATATACCATGCTGAACCATTCCTTTGGTCGCTATGGTGTGATGCTGAATGACGGCTGGATGGCCAATACCGAATATTCAGACCCAAGGGTTCAAGAGCTGCTTCTGAGGGAGGTAACCGAACTGGTCGAGGAGTTCAAAGGTACCAGAGGATTGCTGCTTTTCCTCTTGGGAAATGAAAACAACTACGGCCTGTTCTGGGGTGGCGCTGAAACGGAAGATATTCCCGTTGAAGATCAGCAGTCGACAATCAGGGCCAGAGCAATGTATGAGCTCTTCAACGATGCAGCCGTTGCCATGAAAGCGATTGATGACAATGTGCCGATAGCACTTTGCAACGGTGACTTGTTGTTTTTGGAGCTGATTGTCGAACTGGCCCCTGATGTGGATATTTTTGGCACCAACACATACAGAGGCGAAACTTTTACAGATTTGTATGATCGGGTTGCTGCAGAATATGGCAAGCCCGTACTGTTGACGGAATTTGGCTCCGACTCATTCAATGCCAGGACCAACCAGGAAGATCAGCTTATGCAGGCCCATTACAAGCGCCTGAACTGGCTTGATATTTATCAGAATGCTGCCGGCATGGGACGTGCGAACAACTCTATAGGTGGCTTTACTTTCCAGTGGAGCGACGGTTGGTGGAAGCACGGACAGACCGAAGATCTGGATGTGCATAATACAGAAGCCACATGGGCAAATGGCGGTTATCAATGGGATTATGTGGAAGGTGAAAACAACATGAACGAAGAGTGGTTTGGCATCACGGCCAAGGGTCCAACCAACGCTGCCGGTCATTTTGAGCTTTTCCCACGTGCTGCTTACTATGTTTTGCAGCAAGCCCATCGGCTTGATGTCTACGCCCCTGGTACCACGATGGAAAGCATCAACAGTCATTTTGCTAACATCAATATCATGGATGCGGAGCTGCGGGCCCGGGGTGATCGTGCGGCATTGCGTGTAGACCGCCTGTCCGGAATCCGACTGAGCCGTTTTACAGCTGATTTTGCAACCTTCAATACCGGAGGGAACAAGATTACCACCCCTGAAAGTGCTGATCCGAATGTGCGGCGTTTTCCAAATGAACAAGGTTTCGACCACATGCAGTCTTTCTACATCGGCCTGGAAGCAGAACCAACTCCTGACATGCATGCCGAAATCCAGTTCAATATCCTTGGCAATGTAGCTCAGAACCCGATTGATGAAATTTTCTATGAAAACAGGGGTCGCCCGGTAGAGGTCATTACACCTGAAGGCATTACCGAGTTTGAGGATGTAAACCGATTCAAAGTTTACAATGCCAGCTACAGATGGAATCACCGCTATTTCAACCTTGAAGGATTCTATCGCACCGGCCGCTATCATTGGGGATATGAAGGTGACTTTTTCGGGCTTTATCCAGAAGCCAATTACGGCGATAACATCGATATCTATAACGGCATTGCACCATTCGGTTTTGAAGCTGAAGGCCGCAGGCAGTTCAGTGGTTTGAAATTTGCATTTGGTCCCCAGCTTTGGTGGGGTGCCAATCCAGGTTTCCTTCTCAAGTATCGCTACCGGCCGGGCCCCTGGGATATGGCCGTCATCTATCACGAGGATATTGCCCGTCAAGGTGATGCAGAAAGTTCTTTCGCCATTCCCCAGCCTCAAACACGCCGTGTAACTTTTGCCGGTGGCCGCGATTTCGGTCCGCTGGGAGTGGAAGCGGGTGTTATCTGGGCCGGACGACCACTTGTGAGCCGTGAATTTCAGATTTACCGTGAAAACAGCGACGGATCCAGCAACGTTTTTGTTGACGAAATCAAGCCCGAGGATAACTGGGGTGGTAAAATCAAACTTACATTCCAGCGTGGTAACTTCAACTGGTATGCACAGTCGGCCATAATGGGCCTTGTGGCACAAGGCGGTTATGATCAGACCATGACATTCACAGGGTGGCAGCTCAAGGATACCGGCAGTGGTAACCAGTACAATGTACTCACGGGTATTGCCTATCAGTTGGGCAATTTCCAGATCGCACCAAACTTCATGTGGCAGCAGCCCATTGAAGGTCCCGTTCCTGCCGATGCGGGTGGTGCGGCACGTCCGAGAAACATCCTCGATGATCCGTTTGTAGTGCGTGCCAACCGTGAGATGGTTGCCGGGGAGTTGCTGATAACTTTCGACCCGACCCCTGCCACCTATTTCTTCGACTGGAACAACGATTACCGCGAGGATTCGCCGTTTGCTGCTAGTGTCGGCTTTGTTTACCGTCACCTGCCCACCACACAGGATGCTGCCATCGGTATCCTTCCTGATGGACGTACTACTTTTGCGTTCCCCGGTGCACCTCCGGCAAAAGACTTGTGGGAAGTTCACGCAAGAATTGTGTCGCGATTGAGCCCTGATTTTGGAATTATTGCCCGGATGTACGGCGGTGATGCCCAGGCCAATGGCAGTGATCCGCGTACCGTTAGCCGCTATGGCGGTGACCTGCGCCTCATTTACCGCAACCTCATGCTGAATTCATTTGCGCGCGTCAACGACTGGGGGCCTTACGACTACCACCGTGACTTCAACTTGACTTTCCCGTTGCAGCTCATGGCCGATGTGTCTTATGCACTGATCAATCAGGATTGGTTCAACATGCCGCGAACACGCATTGGTGTACGTGGCACATACCGTACTCTGGATGAGTTCTCGCCCCGCTATGCTCCGGCATTCACAACCGACGCAAGTGGTGAAACTGTCCCTGACCCCACCGCTCCCGGTTTTGGCAACGGTAACGAATGGGAATTCAGGACATACATTCAGATAACCTTATGAATCCAACATTTTAAGCAGATGAAATATTCATGATCGAAGTACTGACACACAGTCTTATGACTAAAATCATCATGAATATTCTATGTGACCAAATAAATCAAAAGATTATAAACAGATGAAATATTCATGATCGAAGCACTGACACACAGTCGTATGATCAAAATTGTCATGAATATTCTATCTGACCTCATAAATCAAAATTTTTTAAACAGATGAAATCAGTCATAAACAATATGAAACCCGTCCTGGCGGCAAGTTTGTTGTTGCTGCTCAGCGTCGCAGCCTGCGAACGCTCTGTTGATGGATTGTCAGAACCGGATCTTACTTCCAATCCTGAAGTCTTCATCAACAGCTTTAGCCCGGGGCTTGAATACTATCCCTACGAAGGATCCGTAGCAGATGCCTTCTCGGTAGATTCGGATGTATTTTTCGGCAACAGAGGCGCTTCCATGCGCTTTGATGTGCCTAACGTAGGAGATCCCGCCGGAGCGTTTGCCGGTGCCATTTTCAGGGATGATTTTGGAGGAAGAAACCTTTCTTCATACAATGCACTGACCTTCTATGCCAAAGCAACAAGAGGCGGAACGCTTGGCGACATTGGTTTTGGCCAGGATTTCCTGGGCAACAGATTCGAAGTATCACGGAGGAATCTGAGACTTACCACAAACTGGCGGAAGTACATAATCCCCATTCCTGATGCCTCGTTCCTTAGGGAAAGCCGGGGATTGTTCTGGTATGCAGCGGGACCTGAGAACGGTGAAGGGTATACATTCTGGATTGACCAGCTGAAGTATGAAAACCTGGCAACCCTGGCACAGCCGCGTCCAGCAATCTTTAACGGTCAGGATATTACCCAGACCAGCTTTATTGGATCCGGAACCCAGGTTACAGGTCTGAACTACACCATCAATCAGGCGGATGGACAGGATGTGACGATTATCGCTGCTCCGTCATATTTTTCATTCAACTCCTCGAACCCCTCAGTCGCAACGGTTGATGAGTCAGGTCGCGTAACAGTTGTCGGAGCCGGTGATGCTGAAATCACGGCATCAGTTGCCGGACAACCCGCCATTGGTTCCCTTAAGTTGGAATCAGTGGGTGAGTTTATTTTTGCACCCACTCCCACCGAGGACCCAGCTAATGTGATCTCCATCTTCAGTGATTTCTATGATGACGTGCCGGTGGACTTCTACAACGGTTTTTACGAGCCGTTCCAGACCACTACGTCAAATGACTTTGAAATTGAGGGTAATCGCATCCTGGGATACGAAAACTTCAACTTTGTAGGCATTGAGTTCCGGCAGAATGTGCCTACCATCGATGGTAGCAACATGACGCACCTCTCCCTGCATATCTTCCTGCCTGATGATGTTCCACCGGGATCAGCTTTCAGGGCCAGGATCGTGAATAATGTCGGCGGGAATGAAAGCTCAGCATCTGCAACTGTTCGAAGCAATACCGGTCTGGTGTCAGGCGAGTGGGTAAGAGTTCTTGTCGACATCAGAGGTATGGCGAACAGATCCAACCTCGGACAGATAATCTTTGATTCTGATGAGGGTCCGGCTTTGCAAGGCGCAACGATCTGGGTAGACAATATCTACCTGTTCAATGCAGATGCGGAATGATTTTAAACACATGAAATGAACATGGCAGCCTCCGGCTGACACACAGGAGCATGATTAAATCCTGCCATGTGAATTCATTCTGTCCTTTTAAATCTAATTTGATTTAAACAGATGAAATCGAAATATCCCTCTCTTTTGTTTACAGCCATCGTATGTATTGCTGCATCCCTTGTTTGGGGATGCAGCAATCAAAACGATGACGATGAAAGGTTCCCAAGACTTGTCTGGTCCGATGAATTTGACGTGGACGGTAGTGTTAATCCAGAAAAATGGATTCACGATATTGGCACCGGAGTTGAGATTTTCGGTCAGCCCGGCTGGGGAAACCAGGAACTTCAGTACTACACTGACAGACCTGAAAATATCAAGGTTGAAGACGGCATGCTTCATATTACGGCACGCCGGGAATCCTATGAAGGTTCTGAATACACATCAGCCAAGATTCTCACAAGAGGTCTGTTCGAAACCACCTTTGGTCGTTTTGAAGCCAGTATAAAACTGCCCTTCGGTCAAGGCATCTGGCCGGCATTCTGGTTGCTCGGTGATGACTCAAACGGTACGGTTATCTGGCCTCAGATTGGTGAAATTGACATTATGGAGTACCGCGGTCAGGAGCCAACCGTCGTACACGGAAGCCTTCACGGTCCCGGTTATTCAGCAGGTAATGCCATTACAAGAAGTTTCCGGCTTTCCGGCTCCAGGTTTGATACCAAATTCCACGTTTTTGCGATTGAATGGGGACCTGATTTCATTGATTTCTTTGTGGATGATACCAAATACGCCACATTCACCCCGGAAGACACAGGAAGCAATGAGTGGGTTTTTAATCACAATACGTTCTACATCATCCTGAACGTAGCAGTGGGCGGAACTTTTGTTGGATCACCCAATCAACTGACTCCGTTTCCTCAAACGATGCTGGTAGACTATGTGAGAGTTTATGCCGAGTAGATTGCTCGTATTGCTGGCCAATCGCCATTTTTTGCGTGTCTTGTAAATCCCAAAAATCTCTATAACATTGTCAATAACAACAGAAAATTTCGAAGGGGGGGAGTGGTTTAAGATATCAAACCATAATGCGATGCGTCCTTTTTTTATGAGCATCGTAAGTGATTCTAACCACTGGATGTTTGTTTCAAGTAACGGCGGCCTAACGGCTGGCAGAAAGAACAACGAATTTTCCCTGTTTCCGTATTACACCGATGACAAAATTACGGAGTCCTTTGAAACCACCGGCAGCAAAACAATCATTAAAGTAAAAAACGGAGGGGAATCGGAGCTGTGGGAGCCATTCTCAGACCGCTGCTCTTCAAAACATGAAAAGACCCGCAACCTGTACAAGAATTTTCATGGTAACAAGATACTTTTTGAAGAGATCAACCATCATTTTGGTCTGATATTCCGTTACCAATGGAACACAAGCAATCTCTTCGGGTTTGTCAGGAAAGCCGAAATCATCAACGAATCAGACCGGGACTATGATCTGACATTCATCGACGGCATTCAGAATATCCTTCCCTTCGGTGTTGATCCTGATGTGCAAATAAAGTCAAGCAACCTCGTGGATGCTTACAAGCGCAGCGAACTGGTCGCCGATACCGGCATGGCCATTTATGCATTGAGTGCCATAATCGTTGACAAGGCAGAGCCAAGTGAAGCCCTGAAAGCAAATGTCGCCTGGTCCATGGGGCTGGAAAAGCCGCAGTACCTCTTATCCTCACTTCAGCTCGATAATTTCCGGGAGGATAAGACCATTTCGACTGAAACGGATGTGAAAGGCGAGAAGGGGGCTTATTTCATCAAGAAAACTGTGAGAATACCTGCAGGCTCTGATAAAAAATGGACCATTGTTGCGAATGTTAATCAAAACCACGCTGGAATAGCCGAGCTGAATCACCAGATCCTGACTAATCCGAACATTGGAAAAACAGTCGACGAGGACATTCAAACGGGGAGCCGCAAGCTTTACGCACTAGTTGCCGGTGCTGACGGACTGAGAAAGTCACGCGACTACCGTAAGGATGCCAGGCATTTTTCCAACGTGCTCTTCAATATTATGAGGGGGGGGATTTTCGATCATAATTACAAGATCGAAAAGAAAGACTTCTCCGAATATCTCCTCAATGCATCACGTAATGTTTATGAGCGTAACAGGGATGTGATAGTAAGCCTGGATAAGGAATTTAGCAACACAGAACTGTATCAGAAAATAGAAGAAATTGACGATCCGGATCTCTACAGGCTCTCTTATGAATATCTGCCATTGAAATTCAGCCGCAGGCACGGAGATCCAAGCAGGCCCTGGAACCAGTTCTCCATCAATACTCACAGTGAAAAAGACGGGTCAAAGATCCTGGACTATGAGGGCAACTGGCGCGATATTTTTCAAAATTGGGAGGCGCTTGCCTATTCATACCCCGGTTTTATTGAAGGTATGATTTTCAAGTTCCTGAACAATTCCACTTTTGACGGGTACAACCCGTACCGCATCACTAAAAGTGGCTTTGACTGGGAAACCATTGAACCGGACAATCCCTGGTCGTATATCGGTTACTGGGGTGACCATCAGATTATCTATCTGCTAAAGTTTCTCGAATTTTATCATCGTTACGATCCGGAAGCACTTTCCAGATTGCTTGACAGGAAATGCTTTGTCTATGCCAATGTTCCCTATCGAATCGCGGAATATTCCAAAATAACGGAAGATCCCCAGAATACGATTTCTTTTGATGGACCACTTGATGAGCAGATCAGAGACCGAGTTGTGGAAATGGGTGCTGACGGCGCCTTGCTGACAAATAAAAGCGATGAGATACACCGTGTCAATTTCCTGGAGAAGATCCTTGCGACGGTACTGGCAAAAATTTCAAATTTTGTACCTGAGGCCGGTATTTGGCTGAACACGCAGCGTCCCGAATGGAATGATGCAAACAACGCGCTGGTCGGAAACGGAGCCTCAATGGTCACTCTGTACTATCTCCGCAGGTTCCTGAGGTTTCTCGAGCAGATATTGATGAGCGAAACCGCGTCCGAGATTCATATTTCAAAGGAGTTGAAGGAGTTTTTTAACAGGATTTCAAACTCTTTAGGTACTCATGAGCACCTGCTTGGTGCTTCCATCGACGATCAGCATCGCAAGGCCCTCACGGATGCCCTTGGTGAGGCCGGCAGCGATTTCAGGATGGAAGTCTACAACCGGGGTTTCAGTGGTGAAATGGCCGTACTCAAACTTTCGGAAACAGTACAATGCATACAATCCGCATTGAAATTCCTGGAGCACAGTATCCTGGCGAATCGTCGCGGTGATGACCTCTTCCACTCCTACAACCTGATCAGCTACAGTAAGAACGGTATCTCCATCTCCCATCTGAGCGAAATGCTTGAAGGTCAGGTTGCCGTTCTCAGTTCTGGGTATCTTGCACCGGATCAGAGTGTGCTGGTCCTGGATGCGTTAAAGGAAAGCGCGCTGTTCCGCGAAGATCAAAACAGCTATCTGCTTTATCCTGATAAGGAGTTGCCCGGTTTTCTCGCTAAAAACAATGTGCCTGAAGCCGCAGTTGAAGGCTCCGTGCTTCTCTCAAAAATGGCGGCGGAACGCAACAATAGCATCATTCAAAAAGACATCAACGGCAAGTACCACTTCAATGGAAACTTCAGGAATGCCTCAGACCTGAAGGCGGCGCTGCGTGCTCTGAAAGTAACAGAATACAGTTCGCTTGCAGAGCAAGAAAAAGAGTATCTGTTGGATGTTTTTGAGAAGGTATTCCATCATAAAGCATTCACAGGGCGCTCAGGTACTTTTTTTTCATATGAGGGGCTTGGATCCATATACTGGCATATGGTCTCAAAACTCCACCTGGCTGTTGCGGAAGTGTATCTTGATGCCTCGGAAAAGCCGGTGGACGCATCAGTGCTGAAGAGATTGCTTGTCCATTTCAGGGATATCGGGGATGGAATTGGCATTCACAAAACGCCGGAGTTGTATGGCGCTTATCCAACAGACCCCTATTCGCACACGCCAAAGCACAGAGGCGCGCAGCAACCTGGTATGACAGGGCAGGTAAAAGAGGACATACTCGTCAGCATAGCCGAACTGGGAGTGACCATGGATAATGGTGTTTTAGGCTTCATCCCGAAAATGCTTGCCAGGCGTGAGTTTACTGATTCGCAGCAAAAAATGGAATTTGTGAACGTAAGTCAAAAAAGAGAAATGCTCGATCTCCCGCAAAATTCGGTCTGTTTTTCAATTTGTCAGGTGCCAGTCATCTACAAAGTCTCAGATTCTGATGCCATCCAGGTCACATTTGATAACGCAGTGACGAAAGATTTCCCAGGGCTTGAACTTGATGCGGCGACAAGCAGTGAAATATTCATGCGCAACGGTAACGTAAAAAAAATCACCGTTTTTCTGAAAGAATCTCACCTAAACCAATAACAAAAGATCATGAAAGCCAAGATAATAACTTCAGCCACGCTATTTATACTTCTTGTCATGTCTTCCTGTGCCAATCAACCGGACCGCGACTTCTCAACCATTACCATAACGGCAGAGGAAATTCTTGGCGATCCCTATTACAGGGCAATTTCATTCGGAGCTTACCGGGAGACCACAAGGGATATCCAACCGACTTTGCCTCAGCTCAGAGAGGATGTCAAATTGCTCCATGCCATGGGGATACGTTTTTTGAGAACCTACAATGTGCATCTCGATGAAGCTGAAAATCTTCTGAAGGTAATCAGGGAGTTCAAGGACGAAGATCCGGAATTCGAGATGTACGTGATGCTTGGAGCATGGATTGACGCAAAACACTCCTGGACCGATGAGCCGGAGCGCATCCGGGATGTGGATGCCCCGCGGAATGCCGTTGAAATTGCAAAGGCTGCCGAGCTTACTCAAGAATATCCCGATATCATCAAAGTCATTGCCGTAGGCAACGAAGCGATGGTGCACTGGGCTACAGAATATTATGTGGAGCCTTCCATCATACTCTATTGGGTCAACCACCTCCAGGATATGAAAGCCCGTGGCGAGCTGCCCGAAACACTCTGGATAACCAGCTCCGATAACTTCGCGTCTTGGGGAGGCGGCGGAGAAGAATACCACAATGAGGATCTGGATGCACTGATTCACGCCGTTGATTTCATTTCAATGCATACCTATCCCATGCATGACACGCATTACAACCCGCTGTTTTGGGGGGTGCCTGAAGAAGAAGAGCATCTTTCGGATCTTGAGAAAGTGCATTCCGCCATGGACAGGTCACTCGATTATGCCGTGATGCAGTTTGAGAGCGTCATCGATTATATGAGAAGTGTAGGGGCTGACAAACCGGTTCATATCGGTGAAACCGGATGGGCCACCGTTTCGAATGAATATTATGGCGAGGGCGGGGCTAATGCCATAGATGAATACAAAGCAGGCATTTATCACCGGTTGATCAGAGATTGGTCTGACGAGAACAATGTGTCCGTTTTCTATTTCTCAGCGTTTGACGAGCCCTGGAAAGACGCGCAGAACCCGCTGGGATCCGAAAATCATTTCGGATTGATAAACTTGCAGGCTCAGGCAAAGTTTGCCATATGGGATTACGTGGATGCAGGCATTTTCGATGGATTGACGAGGGATGGCATGCCCATCACGAAAACGTACGACGGCGATCTGGATTCTTTGCTTCAGGATGTACTTGTGCCTCCAACCGATGCCGAGATCAGGGCTCGCCTGGAAGAAAGGTAAAGCCAGCAGGATAGAGTCCGGCTACTAATGAGGAACAAATTGCACTCAAGAATCCCGTCTGTTAGCTATAAACTTTCAAGGTGTCTAAATTTCACCAAAATATTTAAGACCTGATGGGCAGTTCAAAGCTTTTATTTATTAAAAACACAACGTAAAGCAATGGAAAAATCAGTTACCACGATGAGGGGCAAGGTACCGATCGTACAAAAAGTGTCCTTCGGGACCGGCCACTTCATATTGAACCTTTTGCCAGGGGCCCTGGGTGTATTCATGTTTTTTCTGCTTACGGCGTTTGGCATGGACCCGTTTCTTGCCGGTTTGCTGGGTGGATTGCCAAGGATATTCGATGCCCTTTCTGACCCTATCATGGGTTTCATATCTGACAATACGAATACGCGCTGGGGCCGTCGTCGCCCTTATGTTTTTATTGGAGCCATTTTAAGCGGAATATTTTTCATCCTTTTGTGGCAGCTTGATGAAACAAATTCCGTCACATACAATTTCTGGTATTTCCTGATTATGTCCATGGTCTTTCTGGTAGGAAATACCATGTTTGCAACTCCATTGATCGGTCTTGGTTATGAAATGACGGACGATTACAATGAGCGTACCAAGCTGATGGCCTTTTCCCAGACTATTGGCCAGATTGCATGGATGATCGTTCCATGGTTCTGGGTGCTGGTTGCAAATCCCAATCTGTTCGCGGATCAAGCCACCGGTGTCAGGCAGCTTTCCATAGCAGTGGGTGTTACCTGCATGCTTCTGGGCTTGTTACCGGCAATATTCTGCAGAGGAATAGACAGTGAAAAAATCAAGAACAGAAAAGAACTCTCATTCAGAACAATTCTATCAAATCTGAAAGACCTTCTCAGCGGCATATTATTAATTGCAAAAAACAAACCCTTTGCCAGACTCTGTGGAGCAACATTCCTTGTATTTAACGGGTTTCAAATGGTTGCATCCTTCAGCTTTTTCATTATAGTTTTCTACATGTTCAACGGCGATTATGGAATGGCTGGAAACTGGCCGGCATGGTTTTCTACTGTTACTGCCTTAACCACAGCTTTTCTGGTGATTCCCATCGTTTCTAAAATTGCAGACCTCACTGGAAAAAGAAACGCGTTCATTATCTCCACAGCCCTTTCCATTATTGGGTACATCCTCAAATGGTGGGGCTTTACTCCGGATAACCCATGGCTCATGTTCATGCCCATTCCATTCATGGCTTTTGGTCTTGGAGGATTGTTCACGCTCATGCTGAGTATGACGGCAGACGTCTGTGACCTTGATGAACTCAGAAACGGCATGCCGCGAAAAGAGGGCACCTTCGGAGCCATTTACTGGTGGATGGTGAAAGTCGGGCAAGCCCTGGCTCTTGTACTGGGTGGACTGGTCCTTAAACTTGTCGGCTTCGATCAAAATGCCGCCACCCAGACTGTTTCAACGCTCACAAATCTTCGTCTCGCTGATATATTCATTCCAGCAATCACCGCAGGTTTGGCTATTTGGGTAATGTGGGGTTACGATCTGACCGAGGAGAAAGCAAAAGCAATAAAGAAAGAACTTGTCAGCCGCAGAGGCGTAATTTAGTAGTAGCCATTAACCTAAAAATTCAAGTAAATGTCATACAGAAAAGAAAGATTTCAAAGTTTCAGGGGAACCGACGTTCCCGATCAAATTCGCCTTTTAAATGAGTTGTCAGAGGCCGAACTCCAGAAACTGCTCAAAGAAATCCTTGAAGAAGGAGTGCACGGTTTTTGTTACAGCCTGTATGAAGAGGGCCAAAAACCCGGCGATACCATTTCAGCTGAGCAGATACGGAGAAGGATGACTATCCTTCAGCCTCATACAAGCTGGATCCGCTCTTTTTCCTGCATTGAAGGCAACGAGAACATCCCCAAAATTGCCAGGGATATGGGAATGAAGACGCTGGTAGGTGCATGGCTGGGAACGGAGCCGGAAAAAAACCGGGAAGAGATCGATGCCTTGATCCAACTGGCGAAGCAAGGATATGTGGATGTAGCCGCCGTAGGCAATGAGGTGCTGTACCGGCAGGATCTGTCCGAAGACGAATTGCTTGGATTCATAGCCGAGGTCAAAAGTGCGCTGCCTGATATTCCGGTGGGGTATGTTGATGCCTATTATGAGTTTTTCAGAAGGCCCAGACTGGCGGAAGCGTCGGACGTAATCCTCTGCAATTGTTATCCCTTTTGGGAAGGGACCGCCCTTGAACACTCGCTCGATCACATGAGACACATGTTTCAGCTTGCTGCCGATGCCGGCAATGGCAAACGGGTGATCATTACGGAAACCGGCTGGCCAAGTGCCGGGCAGTCACTTGGTGGCGCCCAGCCATCTGAGATCAACGCGATCAAGTACTTTATCCATACCCATTTGTGGGCCAAAGCGAACGACATAGAAACGTTCTATTTCTCTTCATTTGATGAAGACTGGAAAGTCGGCAATGAGGGGGATGTAGGCGCTTTCTGGGGAATTTGGGATAGCAAGGGGAGGCCAAAATTTTTCTGATGGATACGTTTAAAAGGCTGGGAATCCTGCCGGCGGCAGGTATCTGCTATTCCGGATTTCGCGACGGGCAATATCCCGGTGGCAGCTACCCGACATACGATCAGGTTCTGGAAGACCTGCTAATATTGCAGTCCCGCTGGAAGTATCTTCGCATGTATGACGTCGATGAACATGCAACAACAACTCTTGAAGTAATCCGAAAAGAAAAGCTTGATTTCAAATTGTTGCTTGGTGCCTATATCGAAGGGGAAATGAACAACTTCAACTGCCCATGGGGCGGGGGAGTTTTTACGGAAGAGGAGATTGAGTCGAACAAGGCGTTGAACAAGGGTAAAATCAGGCGCCTGATTGAACTGGCACATCAATATCCGGATATCGTATTCTCCTTGTCGGTTGGAAATGAAGCTTGTGTTGAATGGACCGACCACTACGTTCACGAAGACAAGGTTATGGAGTATGTCCATGAGGTCAGGAACGCGGTTGAACTGCCAGTGACTTTCTGTGAGAATTATGTTCCCTGGCTGCATAAGCTGGAAAAACTTGCAGATGCGGTTGATTTCATTTCTGTCCATACGTATCCGGTTTGGGAATACAAGCATATCGATGAAGCACTGGGCTACACCAAAGAGAACTATTATGCCGTTGCCAAAAAATATCCACATAAGCCGGTAGTTATAACAGAAGCAGGGTGGGCTACCAAATCAAATGGCCGCGGAATTGACCCTGAACACGTCAATGAAACCTACCAGAAGATGTATTTCGAAAAGTTGACTACGTGGGCAGAGAAAGAAGGGATCCTGACATTTTTCTTCGAAGCATTTGATGAATCATGGAAAGGTTCGCCGGAACCGTTTGAACCTGAAAAACACTGGGGCCTGTACAAAATTGACCGTACACCCAAATTGGCAATGCGACCTTATAAAGATAAAAATCAAGGCACATGACAAGACTACCGTGCCGGGTATCGAAAACTTTATTGATAGTTAGAATAGGTGGTACGTTGTAGTTGAAATTAACTTTCAAACACTCTAAACAAAGATGATATGAGCTTCGAACTATTATTACTCCTCATTGGGATCGTTCTCGTGTTACTCTCGATTCTGGGCGGCATCAAGCTTAACCTGAAGCCTGCCGGGGTTTTTTTCATCGTATCGCTGGGAGTGATCGGAATCAGCCTGGTAAGCTACGGTGGATTTACCTGGGGCTTGCTTAATCAAATGGGACATACGGAACAGGTTTCAAGAGGGACCGTACTTGAAGTAGAGCACCCTGTTCAACGGGTACAGGTAATCTCTCCTGTGGAAAGTGAACGTGTCCGCTGCCGGGTACTGACGATGGGCGTATATCCTGAAGGGCACGATAAGGATATCTGGGTCTTGCTGCGTCCATCCGACAACATGTACTATCCTCAATCAGACCACACGAATACCTCCTTCAAGCGGAATGGCGAGTGGCAGGTTATCACCCGGTTTGGGGGGTCGCAAGATGAGCTATATGATCTTATCGTGTATGAAGCTGATGAGGCAGCCTCTGAATTCTTCACGGAAACGATCGAAGAGTGGAAGCGCAATCTGTTTTACCCCGGGCTCACGGACGAAGAGATCCCTGCTTCAGCAAACGAAGTTGACAGGATCACGGTCAGCCTCAAGGAAAATTGTCGGGGCGTTTTCTAACCAGCAGCTCTTCAAGCTCTTCAAGTGACTTGTTCTTGGTTTCAGGTACGATCCTCCAGACGAAAATAAGGCCTGCGACTGCAAACAGTCCATATATCAGGAAGGTCATGCTGTTGCCGATGGTGGCCAGTTCCCAGGGGAATACAAGCTGCACGAGGAAGCTGACGCCGGAATTGATGAAACCTGTAAAGGATATGGCAATTCCCCGCACCCGAAGCGGAAAGAGCTCTGAGAACATGACCCACATAACGGGCCCGATGGATATGGCGAATGATGCTACGAAACCCAGGATGCCCAGCAGTATCAGCGTCGGATTCATATCGATTGCTGCGGTGATGATGGCTGATTCGTGCTCGATTGCAGCTTCGTATCCGATGGTCTCGGCAAGGGCCTGTTTGAACAACAGATCGTTGGCGTAGGTAACGCCACCCATGTTCTCGGCCAGCGCGACCCTGTCGATGGTCTCATCCAGTGAATGGATGCTTTCCGGCGTAAGCTGGTAGGATGCGGAATGGAATCCGTAGGCGAGCAGGAACATCATCAGGGCAATACCCGTCATTCCAAATATCAATAATGGTTTGCGTCCGAGGCGGTCGATGAACATGATGGCCAGAATGGTGAAGACGAGGTTTGTCAATCCCACCAGGATAGCCTGCATGAAAGATGCGTCCGTTCCGATACCAGACTGTTCGAAGATCATCGGGGCGTAGAAGAAAACGGCGTTGATGCCTGTGATCTGTTGCAGTATGGCTAATGCTACTCCTATGGTTAAAACCAGCCGCAGGGCAGGCTGGAAAAGTTCACGAACGGATGTTTTGTCTTTATCTATGTCTTTTTCAAGGCTGGTTACCACTTCCTGAATCTGCTTGTCGGCTTCATGTTCGCCATAGAGTTGGTTCATGGTAACCCTTGCTTCGTCAACTCTGCCCGTCATTATCTGCCATCTGGGGCTTTGAGGTACAAACATCAAGCCAATGAAATAGATGATTGCCGGCAGTGTCTCAAGGCCGAGCATCCAGCGCCAATTGTATTCATTGAACATAAGGGCCTGCGCCCAAGCCGCATCCGATTGCCCCCAGCGCAATATCAGATAGTTGGTAAAAAAGGCTGTAGAGATGCCAATGACAATATTCAGCTGGTTGACGCTGACCATCTTTCCCCTCATTTTCGGAGGTGAAATTTCAGCGATGAACATGGGCGCCACGATCAGGGAAGCACCCACACCCAGCCCCCCAATCATCCGGGCAAGCACCAGAATAAAAAACGTTGGTGCAAGCGCCGATGCAATTGCCGAAACCCCGAACAGAACGGCTGCTGTCTTGAGGATGGCACGTCGCCCAAAGCGGTCGCTCAGCGGACCGGCAAACAGCATTCCCAGAGTTGCGGTCAATGTAAGTGAGCCGACAGCCCATCCGAGCTCCAGTTTCGAGAGGCCGAATTGCGGCTCAATGAACCGGACAACACCTGAAATTACGGATGCATCGAATCCCATCAGAAACCCTCCCAGAGCTACTATGACCGTAATCCGGGTAATAAGAAGTTGTTTGCTGTCCATGGTTGTGGGGTTAATTGACAGTTAGAAACCAGTATATAAAAAAAAAACCCGTTTGCCAGTCAAGACAAACGAGTTTCATCTTATTTTACAGGGACATAAGTAAGATTATCAAGGCAAATCCATCATTATTTTACCTGAGTATACACACAAAAAGAGGAGATATCTGATCTTCAAACAGGAATATAACATGTAATTATGGGAAATATAATGCAAACATTTTTTATTTTAAAATAAATTGTAATAAAGATATGGAACCCGGCCCCGAAACAAAGCTTGAAGAAAATTTAAAAAGTTACCATATGTTGGTTGCCCGGGCTATAATAATTAGGCTATACCATTGGAATTGTAGCAATATATATGGATACATGCTGATTTGGACTTAAGCTTCCAAACAATTTAGACAGCAATGATGCTCACTCTTGGATGTACCGGTTTCATTGATGTGTTTTGTGGTCCTGTGCGTAGGTTGTGTCAGATCGTGACAATGCAATATTGAAAAAAAAGAGTTTATTGTGAAAAAAAATTTCTCAAAAGTTGCACTAAAATTGGATTTTTATATATATTGAAAGTATTGATGACTCTGATTGGCCCACGCTTTCTATTTTTTTCCGAGTGCCACTCACTGAAATTAATGCTGACAGCTTATTCCCTCGCTCAGTACTTGTAAATTGTTGAGGAATTACTATTAACAAACTCACCATACTCGGACAAGCAAACATGGAAGCGTTTCCAAAACTGTGACACAATAACCAAAGATCGCGCAATCCTTAAAACTGGATATAAGAGGAAAAGTTTTCAGTGGTGCGATCCCAACAGTAACTTAACCCTAAGTCAATAAGGCATGTATAATTACAAATCTTTACCAATTATCTTGCTGGCGATGCTGTTTTTCGGTGTGGTCAACGCCGATGCACAAACCGTCAGAGGTACTGTTGTTGACTCCGAGACTGGCGAAACGCTGATCGGTGTCAACATAATGCTGCAGGGAACCAACATTGGCACTACAACCGGTATTGATGGTGATTTTTCCCTGAACGTCCCCGATCGCGAAGGTACGCTGGTATTTCGGTATGTTGGCTTCGTGACAAAGCGGGTTGAAGTAGGCGGCCGCGAAGTGATCGATGTCAGTCTGGATCCGGATATCATTTACGGAGATGAGCTAATCGTGGTGGGATACGGCATCCAGCAGCGAAGTCTTGTAACCGGTGCTATCTCCCGGATCGAATCCCGTGATATTGAGCAGGCGGCTCCACTTCGCCTTGAGCAGGCGCTCCAGGGCCGGACAGCCGGCGTAACTGTCATCCAGAACTCCGGTCAGCCGGGCTCCGGAGCCACAGTGCGCATACGGGGTGTTGGTACCACAGGAAACGCAGATCCGCTGTACGTCGTTGACGGCATGCCGGTCGGTGGTATTGACTATCTAAACCCCGCTGACATATCGTCCATTGAGGTTCTCAAAGATGCTTCGGCAACGGCTATTTATGGCGCACGTGGAGCCAATGGCGTGGTAATGATCACCACGCGGCAGGGCAGCCCGGGGCCTATCCAGGTTAACTACACTGGGTATGTCGGATTCCAGAACCCCTGGCGTGAAGTTGATTTGCTGGATGCACCGGACTACATGAGGATCATGAACGAAAGCTATGCCAACGACGGCCGCACTATTCCGTTCCCGGATATCGAAGACCGGATAGCTCAGATCGGTTCAGGAACTAACTGGCAGGAAGAAGTTTTCTACTACAATGCTCCCGTGGCCGACCACTCCCTGAGCCTTTCCGGCGGTTCGGAAACATCGACCTACATGGCATCCATGTCCTACCGTCAGCAGGACGGTATCGTAGCCCAGGGCAAGTCTAATTTCGAACGGCTTTCATTCCGCGTAAACTCCAACCACAAGCGTGGCCGCCTCGACTATGGAACACGTCTTACCTATACCAGAAAGACGACCAGGGGTATCGATCCCAACGAAGAATTCGGCGGTATCATGGCCCGCGCTGTTAACATCGACCCGGTGACACCGGTCTTTGATGAGGACGGAAACTTCGCCAGCTCACCATTTGCTTCGCAGGAAGTGGTCAACCCGGTTGCATCTATCGACATCATCAATTCCGAATGGAACGAGGATAAAATCGTTGGCGGTATCTTCGGAAGCTTCAACCTGACCGACAAGCTCAGCTTGCGTTCCACCCTTGATATCGATCTGGCTTACGGCCGCAACCGGTCATTCAACCCGGTTTATGATCTTGGTGGAAATGTTTTCAACACGACAAGCTCCGCATTCCAGGAGCAGAACAGGTGGTTTACCTGGCAGACCAGCCATGTTTTGCAGTATCGTGACCAGATAAATGATCACAACTTCAGCGTTTTGGGTGGTTTCGAGTTGCTGGATTTCCGCAACGAATTCCTTGGCGGTGTTGCTTTCAACCTTACCATGGAGTCATTCCGGCATGCCTGGCTTTCGGTTGGAACAGACGAGGAAAACCAGACGAACTTCGGCGGGCAGGGTCTGGAATCCCTGGCATCCTATTTCGGTCGTGTAAACTATGACTATGACAACCGATACATGCTCGAAGGTGTGCTGCGCTATGACGGTTCCTCAAAATTCGGACCAGACAATCGCTGGGCTATATTTCCAGCCTTCTCAGTTGGCTGGGTACTTACCCGTGAGGAATTCCTGCGGGATCAGGATTTCATCAGCTTCCTGAAGCTTCGAGCTGGCTGGGGCCAGAATGGAAGTGACAACATTGGTCAGTTCACCTACACCCCGCTGATAACCACGCATGCGGGTTACGGTTTCGGTACCACACCTTCCGTAGTGACAGGTGCCTATCCGTCACAGATTGCGAATCCCGGGCTCAAATGGGAAACCTCCGAGCAGGCGAACATTGGTCTTGAGACGGCATTTCTGGACCACCGCCTCTATTTCAACTTTGACGTCTATAACAAGCAAACCAAAGGTCTCTTGCTGGCGGCGCCCATCCCGGCCTTTATCGGGAATGCCCCGCCTGTTGTAAACGGTGGAACTGTTCGCAACAGAGGATTCGAGTTTGAGTCCGGTTTCCGCCAGATTATCGGTGACTGGCGCGTGAGCCTCAGCCTCACTGGTACCTACAACCAGAATGAGGTCACCGCGATCGACAATGACGAAGGCAGGCTCTTTGGAGCCGGAGTTTCCACTTCCATGAACCATGTGGCAATGGCCATGGTTGGCAAGCCGATTGCCTTCTTCTGGGGCTTCGAAACAGCAGGTATTTTCCAGTCCATGGATCAAGTGATGAATCACGTGAATTCCGAGGGTGTGGTTATCCAGCCAAATGCGCGTCCAGGTGACCTGATCTTTGTGGACCATAACGACGATGGAGAAATCACCGATGAAGACCGTGTCAAGATCGGCAATCCCTATCCCGACTTCACCATGGGATTCAACATTGACCTCGATTATAAAAGCTGGGATCTGAACATGTTCTGGTATGGTGCATTTGGCCAGGATATCTTCACCGGTGGAACCCGCCGGCATGATCTGCCCATGCCCAACTGGAAAGATGATGTGCTTGACAGGTGGACCGAGGAAAATCCGTCCACTTCACATCCGCGCGTAACCATAGATGACCCCAACGGCAACTACAGCAGACCGTCTGATTTCTTTATCGAAGATGGCAGTTTTGTGCGGCTTCGGAACATCAGCCTGGGTTATACCCTGCCAGCAAGTCTTGTCAGCCGCGCAGGCGCTTCCCGCATGCGTGTCTATCTTGCTGCCCAAAACCTCTTTACCATCACCGGATATTCGGGACACGATCCTGAAATAGGTGCATATGGTGCGCTCAATGTCAGTATTGACCGTAACATCTATCCGCAGGCTCGTACCTTCACGATGGGCATCAATCTTGATTTCTAATTCCATAATTACGCTGTTATGAAAAGAACAACTTTAATTATTCCCATACTTGGCCTTTTAGTAATTGCCGGGTGTATGGACAATTTTCTGGACCACACACCGCCGGTTCAACGGACCCAGGATAACTTCTTCCAGTCCCAGGCCGATGCAGAACAGGCACTGTTTGCCATTTACGAAATACTGACATTCCACCATGGACGTCAAAACGCCGGATTTCATCCCATTGACCTGATGTCCAACGTACTATCTGATGATGCTTACGGTGGGGGATCGGGCCCTGGTGACCAGCCCGAAATCCTTGAGTTTAATGCCCATAACATATCGGTAACCAACGGCAAGGTTCTGGGGCTGTGGTCGGATCGATATACAGGAATATACCGGGCCAACCTTCTCCTTGAAAACATTGACGGTGTGCTCTTTGAGAACGAACAGGACCGCGCCATCATCGCTGCAGAAGCTCGTTTTCTGAGGGTGATATTCTACTTTGAGCTGGTAAGGTTGTTCGGGAACATACCGTTCTTTGAGCGGCCTTTGGTTGCTGAAGACATCAGAGTCCCACAGAACGACCCCGGAGAAGTGTACGAATTCCTGGTCACGGAATTGCTGGATATCATCCCTGATCTCCGTGATGTCATACCAGGTGCGCAGGTTGGACGGGCATCTTCGTGGGCCGCCAAATCTTTACTTGGGCGTATCTACCTCTACCACCGCGATTATGCCCAGCCAGTGCTTGGCGCCGGTCCGCTCCCTGTTTCGGAGAGTGTAGTGCTGGGACATCTTGAGGATGTCATTAACAACAGCCCGCACAGATTGCTCGATGACTTCAGTGCGCTTTGGGGAGTTGCCGGCAATAATAATGCGGAAGCCATATTCTCGGTACAGCATATCGAAACGGCATTTGGAGACTGGGGCTTTTTGAATGGTTCCATCGGAAACTGGTCATCCACAATGAGCGGAATGCGAGGTGTTGGGTTCCATCCGCAGTATGCCTCCGGGTGGTCCTTTCAACCTGTAACCCCGGACCTTGTGGCAGCCTTTGACAGGGATAACGACTCCAGATATTTCTACAGCATTCTGGATCCATCGCCCGATGCAGAGAATGTCAGACATCGTCCCAATGAAATGTACCAGTGGCAGGGTTTCGCATTTAAAAAATTCTATCCGCGTTTTCCCGATAACCCGTCTGTCAACCAGCCCTTCAACTGGCCTTACAATCGACCCGTAATTCGTTTTGCGGACGTTTTGCTGATGGCTGCCGAACTCGGCTCACCGAATGCCCAGGACTATTTCGACCAGGTCAGGATGCGGGCGTACGGTGACAACTTTGTTCAGGTTCCGGTCAACCGTGACAACATCATGGAAGAGCGAAGGCGCGAATTTGCCGGTGAAGGCAAGCGTTATTGGGATCTTCTTCGAATGGGACTGGATACAGCCGCTCAGAAGATCAACGCACAGGCAATTCAGGATATCAATATCAATTTCCGAACGGATCGTCTTGGTCTCTTGCCAATCCCGCAGTCCGAAATAAATCTATCGGACCGCACACTTGTGCAAAACCCTAACTACTGATTTTATTCAGAAATAACCTGCGGCCCAAGGTGATAGTTGGCATATCACGGGTCGCAGGCCTCTAATGCAGCATCAACCATTGGAGGTAATGTCTGAAATTTACGATTCTCTTTTTTTACGAGAGGTACTTACAGCTGATCAGTATTTAAGGCACCAAACACCTTTTTTAAACGTAACTCTCAGGGTTGCCGACAAACCTGGATCAGGTGCCGGCAACCTTTTCATTTTGTCAGAAAGCAACAGGTAGTCGCAATTACCAATCCGCAGTCGCGATAATCTTCACCACACTGGTTGAAACAACGTGTTTGCGCTTTTCGGATATAACCTCCTGAAAACCCTCATCCCAATGGATAATAAAATGAATTTGAGAAAAATAGTCTTTCGTGCTTCATTGTGCATCATTGTAGTTGGGATTTTGTTCAGCAACATAAATGCACAGGGCTGGCGACTGGTCTGGGCTGATGAGTTTGATGGAGATGAGCTGGATGAGTCCAAGTGGTCTTACCAGTACGGCACAGGAGAATCCGAAGGTCTGCATGGCTGGGGCAACAATGAATGGCAGCACTATACAGACCGGCAAGAGAATATCTTCGTAAAGGACGGGAAACTGCATATTGTTGCCCAGGATGAGATTTACGAAGAAAGCATTTTCACCTCTGCCCGTATAAGGACCATTAACAAGGGTGACTGGCGCTATGGCAAATTCGAGATCCGGGCAAAAATGCCAATCGGACAAGGTATATGGCCGGCTATCTGGATGATGCCCACTGACAATGTCTACGGTGGATGGGCTGCCAGCGGGGAAATCGACATCATGGAATATCTTGGACATGAGCCCCACAGAGTGCATGGAACATTACATTATGGCGGTGCTCACCCTAATAATGTACATACCGGCACCCATTACGACCTGCCGTCTGGCACATTCCATGAAGACTTCCATACGTTCACCCTGGAATGGGAGTATGGCGAGATGAGGTGGTATGTGAACGGTGAGCATTATCAAACGCAGAATGACTGGTACACCGAAAGGCACCCCTTTCCGGCCCCGTTCGACCAGAAATTCCATATGATCCTCAATGTTGCCGTTGGTGGCAACTGGCCGGGCTACCCCGACCATACCACAGAGTTTCCCCAGGAAATGATCGTTGATTATGTGCGCGTCTATGAGTTCTCCGAAGACACCTCATCAGAGTATGAGCAGCATGAAGCTCCCGGCTCTTTCAAACTTCATCAAAACCATCCCAATCCGTTCAATCCAACAACAAATATCTCATTCGATATTCCGAAACCACAGCAGGTGCAACTTGCCGTATATGACATTATGGGACGGCAAATCGAAATTGTTGCAGATAAATATTTTGAAGCGGGAACACACACCGTTCGGTTTGATGCTGATGGAATGGTTTCAGGTACTTATGTCTACCGGATTTCAACGGAATCATTTCAGGAGTCGCGTCACATGATCCTGTTGAAGTAAAAAAGCATCTACACTTATTTTTTTAAATTAAAGTTCAGGAGTGATGTTATTTTGATGGTTTTCAATTCGATTGGACAAAAGGCGGCAACACTTGTAGACGGGCACAAAGATGCCGGGTTGCATACAGTCAACTTTTATGCCACCGAATTAGCCAGCGGTTTGTATCTGTACCGTATCCAGACAGCTTAAATTGACTGGACAAAACAAATGATACTTTAAGTGAGAAACCTTGGCTTGCAATCCATCTAAACCGATGTGACCAGCAGTACAAAAATAGTTCCGATCATTGGGGCATAGATATTCAATTGTTGATTGTGGTGTTCAGTATAGACAGCTCGAAACAGTTTGAAATCGCAAAAAGACGAAGTGCAATATAAATGAGCAGAGACATGTAAAATATTCATTAATATTGCAAAATAATTGCCTTAAACGATCATGCCAAAGAGTCAATTCTATTGGCAATAGCACCATGACTGATGTTTTTTTATTTCATTCATTGTTCAAGTTACCGCTGAAATTTTATCGAATTGAGTATTGGAATAGTTGAAATACATATAAAAAAGCGATTTTATCTGAATAAAAGGAAAATTGTTCAGTGTGCTCTGGAGTCTGAATAGTCCAATTACGTACGCATTCTATTAATGAAAACTATTTGTTTTAAAAAAGAAAAATAATTGCTTTTTAAGAGAGCCCATTGTATATTTTTATTGTATTATGATGCTTATCTGTTAATCAGAAAGCTGACATGCATAGTATTAAACCCATCTAAAAACAATCGACGAAATAATGAGGATATTATGAATTTCAAAGCTACTACATTGAAATGTCTGGTATTTGTTCTGCTCCTGCCTGTATACATGTTCAGCAATGTAGCTGCGCAAGTATTGGGCGAGCCTGAAGGCGAAGAATTTGATCAATTTCTTCTCCCTCACGTCTTCGATATGGATAGTGAGTTTCCCTGGGGCGATGAAGTCACCCTTTGGCCTTTTGCCGGTGCCGCACTGGAGAGAATAGATAATCCGGACAAATCCGGGATTAATGAATCTGATTTTGTATTGCAATACGAAAAGCAGAGCGGCGGAGACCCATGGGCGGGATTCTTCTATGATCTGGAAGAACCAGTTGATATGGACGAAATCGAGGAAATGGTTTTCAGATTGAAAGTCTGGTCTCCGCGAGAAGGCCTGCAGGCCATGTTGAAACTTGAAATGATTGGTACGGACGTTGAGACCGATGAGTTTCAAATTCCAATACCGGCCGCAGAAGAGTGGGTTCAGCTTGAATGGGATCTCTCACTTGCTGATCCGGCGCCTTATGACAGAGTAGTCATCATCATGGCGCTGGGTGAGACAGCTGGTGGCGGTCTGAATTATACTTGGTTCCTTGATGATTTTCGCCTCGAGAAGGATGAAGACACCAGCAGTGAACTGATCAGTTCGGATGTTCCTCAGTCTCTCGAACTGAGCCAAAATTATCCAAACCCGTTCAACCCATCGACAAGAATAGATTTTGCTCTTCCGGAAGCCTCCCAGGTTACCCTGAGTGTCTACAACATGCTTGGTCAGCAGGTTGCTACTTTGGAAGATGGTTTTCTCTCAGCCGGACAACACAGCATTTCCTTTGATGCGTCCGACCTTTCGAGCGGAATCTACCTGTATCGCCTCCAGGCTGGCGACCAGGTAATGACACGCACTCTTACTCTTGTCAAATAACGCCTGATGTAGCAGATGTGAATTACATACAAAAGGGTCGTTGGTGGTCATCCCACTTTCGACCCTTTTTTTTATTCACTGTTAAAGTTCAACTCGATGTATTGTTCCATACTCAATAATATTTCAAACTGCTGGGGAATACTATGAGCAAGAATATCTTCTTTTCCTGTTTATCTGGTTCATTACTATGGTAACGGCAACCAGTGGATTGCAAGCCCAAAACTGGGAGTTGGTCTGGTCCGATGAATTTGAAGGGACCGAACTGGACGAATCAAAATGGTCCTTCCAGTACGGGACCGGCGCTTCCGAAGGACTTTCCGGATGGGGCAACGCCGAGTTGCAGTACTACACCGATCGTCCCGAAAACATCTATGTGCAGGATGGCAGACTGCACATTGTTGCCCGGGAATAGTCGCACGGTGGTATGAACTACACTTCAGCCCGCATCCGCAGCATCCATCAAGGCGACTGGAGATATGGCCATTTCGAAATCAGGGCCAAACTACCAAAAGGACAGGGTCTCTGGCCTGCCATCTGGATGATGCCCACGGACGCTCTATATGGCGGGTGGCCAGCCAGCGGAGAGATTGACATCATGGAACTGGTCGGACACGAGCCCGATGTCATCTTCGGTACCATCCACTACGGTCCTCCGCATACCTACACCAATGGTTATTACACCCTCTATTCCGGTGATTTCAGCGATGATTTCAACACCTTTGCCATTGAGTGGGAAAATGGCGAGATCCGCTGATATTTGAAGACTTGTATTTCAACTGGGAGGATGCGTTCACCGGCTTTGACGGCGGTAGTGTCACGGTAGTTGAGAACCCCGATCCCGATGACGTCAACAGCACCAGCCGGGTCGGCAGTATGGTCAAGGACGGCGGCGAATACTGGGGCGGAGCCTGGTTCGAGGTGGAGCGTCCGTTCTCGTTCAGCGATGACCATGACGAGATTACCATGAAAGTCTGGTCACCCAGGGAAGATGTACAGGTCCTGATGAAGGTAGAGCAGCAGAATGGGACACTGTTTTATGAAATTGCCGAACCTACCACCACCAGCGGCAAGTGGGAGGAGATGACCTGGGATATGAGCGGTGCCGGATTCGAAAACCAGTGGGACATCATCACACTGATCTTTGATTTTACACAGGGCCAGGTTGGTGACGGCAGTGAAGACTTTACCTGGTATTTTGATGACTTGCATGTCTTTGCTTTAGATGCGCCGACATCCACTGAAGAAAAGGGGGCAGAGATCCCGGTGAAACATGTATTGCATCAAAACTATCCGAAACCGTTCAACCCTATAACAGTCATCATGTTTGAACTTCCACAATTGACAGATATCAGGCTTGATGTGTTTAATGTTATGGGGCAGCGGGTGGCCACGCTCGCTGATGGCATCCACCAGGCAGGAAGGCATGCGGTGGAGTTTGAAGCATCCCGATTGTCCAGTGGAGTTTACGTATACCGGACGGAGGCAGACGGGTTCAGTATTAAACGAAAAATGACGCTGATTCAGTGATCTTCGTCATGGCTCACGAACATAGAACGGGATGTTTGCCGTAGCGGCACGATTCTGATCGGTTACCAGGTACGTGAACAGACGATAGGGTCCCGGGGTATCCGGCGCACGGAACACCAGGTTTCCTCCGTCCTGCTCTATTATAAGGCCGTGAATGGTTTCGGGGCGTTCCTCGAAATCACCACCTGCCCTGATGTCGGTGCTTTCCGGAAGGAACTCCCAGCGCACGTCGTAGGTCACACTGTGCGGATGAGTCCCCTTGACTATCGCTTCATAGGTACCGCCCGGAGTCAGATACACATTGTGATGCGCCGTCTGTCCTTCGATTGTGAAGCTGACTATGGACGGGGCGCGTTCTTCAGGCCACTCTCCAGTCCAGTTGTAATGCATGGCATCCACCACTTCGGTAATCTCCCCGGTCTCCAGGAACAATCCATACCATGTAGGCGTAGTCTCCTGCTTTTGACCCCAAAGAAATGTATATGAACCGAGGCAATGTGATGTGTCGGCAATAATGCTGCTGTGATAACGGGACCTGTATACCTCGGATTTCTGTGTGCTTGTCTCTTCAATGGGCACGTCCCACTGAGTCCTGCTGACCTGCCAGTGTCCCGTCGGACCCCACTCAGCAACGACATAGGGCCTATTCCACCCCGTCTCCCGTACCCGCTCAGGAAGATGGCTTAGTCCACCATAGGTATTAATGCTCAAAAAGTCTATGGAGGGCACTTTTTCGCTGATGAGACGCGCTTTTTCCTCGTTGATCCCGGCTACCACTGTTGTGACAAGGTGATTAGGATCCAGTTCCTTGACCATCCGGGCGATATCTTCCACGGCGTGCCAGACCCGGGTATTGGTATACATCAGATCCACTTCGTTGCCAAGCCCCCAGGCCAGAAGGGCTGGATGATCCCGGTAGCGTAAAACCTTTTCACGTACTTCCGCTTTCTGTCGCGCGACAGCCTCCTCGTCGTCGTAATCGAAACCATGGCGTTCATGCTGAAGCCATATTCCCAGCATCACTGTCAGTCCGTGTTTATGCGCTTCATCCATGATGCGGTCGGCATCCCGGGTATTCCATGTACGGATAGAGTTAGCCCCGGATTCCACAAGAAGGTCAAGCCTGGTGGTGCCTCCGGCTCCTTTAATGAAATAGGGTTCACCACCGCGAAAAATTCTGTAATTACCGTGCTTATCCTGTTCCACTGTAGTAGGAGTGGGCCCGGAGACAGGTCCGTCATCGACACAAGAAACAGCGGTCAGCACCAGCATCATCAGCGCTGTAAAGCTCACAATGATGATAATAGAGAGTTTCATCTCGTGCCAATTTCAGGCTACAGCGATTTTAACTCCAATGGATTCTCTTTCAATAACCGTAACCGGTATCAGGCTTAAAATACCATGCTGGTTCCCGTTGTCAGGGAAACGATTCTTGAGGGCCTGGATAGTAGCAAACCCCAGTTGACGGAAATCGGTGCGAACCGACGAAATGGTCAGATTGTTATGCCGGCACATAGGAAGGTCGTCATAGCCGAGGACGGCAATGTTATCAGGTACCGATACATTATTCACCATGGCAGTGTCCACAAAGGCAGTTGCCATAAGGTCATTGCAGAGGAAGACGGCTTCAGGGTGTTTGCCGCTTTCCACCATATCATGGAAGCTCTGAACTCCTGAATTGAATTGAAAGTCACCCTGGAATTCCCAAACCAGATCCATATCCGGATGGCTGTCTACATAATCTTTAAATCCATTGTACCGGAAACGGCTTTCCGCTTTGGTTACGGGGCCTTTCACAATTCCTACTCTGCGATATCCGGATTTGTAAAACAACCTTGCCGCCTGATGTCCGCCACTATACCCGTCAAAGGTAATAGTTGACAGGACAGAGTTTTCTATGAGTGCGTTTGATACCACCGGGAAATGGTCCGGTATTTCATCCAGCAAATCCTCATAATCTTTCATGAGCAATTCGGGTGCAAAAATTATGGCGCAGTCATAGTATTTTTCTGCTATCAGCTCAGAGAGGACTTTCTTTATGTTTTTGGATGGATCAGGAACATTGATAAGTGAAAGCCGGGCCTTTTCAGCTGTGGCCGCCCGGTCCATGCCCAGATAATAGGAGGCATAGAATTCACCTTCGTGAAAATCTGTGATCAATGCTATGTTGAGATGTTTTTTTCGCAGCTCGTAACCGGCAATCCTCGATGTCGGGTAGTTCAGCTTGTGAGCCGCCTGCAGAATTTCCTCTCGAGCCTTGGAGCTTATTTTTCCAACATTGCTAAGCACCCGCGAAATAGTTGAAATGGAATAACCGGTTTCTTTTGCAATATCCTTAAGGGTGACTTTCATTGGCAGGAAGTTGTAGTCAGGCAAATAATGTAAATTTTATGCAAATCTGCAACATTATAATCAAAAAAAAAAGAAACAACAAGTATTAAAGCCTCCATATGGTGCATTATTAACCATATTTTAACCTTGGTATTTTTTGCATAAACTTTTTAGGAAAAGAAAAGTGGTGTTAATGGCATGGAGAGCTTCATTCCTGTTTCAGAGACCTCATGATCAGTGTGGAAAAGGTAGTTGCCACGAAGATGTGCCAATCTGAAAAAACAGTATTTCTCACTCCTTATGGTTATTACGTATCATCAGCGGGAGTGTTTCCACAAAGTGACAACAAACATAAAGCCTGACTGCTTATGACACCAAATTGCTCAGACGCCATCTACGCTTTGAGGTAAAACGAAGGGATCAAGGCAAGTCAGATGACGAGAAAAAACCTGGTCAATTTACACCATGAAAAACAGATAACTCACACGGAGTGCAGCTATGTCCAGGCCATCAGTAGACAGGAAGCCCCGCATCCCGGAACATCGTGTCCAAAAGAGTGATGCTGACAAAAATGATGAGGAACAGGATCGACAATAGAAAAACAACCGTATTGAATTTGGTGTCCCAATACAGGTTCATGAAAAACATGGCAACTAGTGCCGCCTTGACCACGGCAATGGCGATAGCAACGATTATGTTAAACGGTTCCGGAATGTTGATCCAGGTGACGGCCACCGTGAGAAAAGTGAGCACAAGCAACGCGCCGGCGACGCCGAACAGTGTGAAATTGGAGGATATGTGATGGGAGCTCATAGTATCGGTTTTGCTTGTCGTGAAAGGTAGAACTGTCGGAATCAATTGTGCATTTGTGGTATGCAGCTTTTCTAATCTGAGGTCGTGTTACGGTTTGCTGGGCTGCCTCATGCCGCAGAGGGCAGCGAGCCAGGCAACAACAGGCAGGCCGGATCAGTCAATCAGATAAAGCAACGGGAACAGGAAGATCCATATAATGTCAACAAGGTGCCAGAACAGGCCGGTGTTTTCAACCGGCGTGTAGTAGCCGCTATGGACGGATCCTTTTTTTGCTTTTATGATCATCCATGTAATAAGCCCCATGCCAACCACAACGTGGATGCCATGAAGGCCTGTCATCATATAGTAGATGCTGAAGAAATTCGCGGCCATATCGTGGGCTATGCCGTCATAGGTGTATCCGGCGCCCGGAAATATCCCCTTGGCGAACTTGTCGGTATACTCGAAGTATTTTATGACCATGAACGTGCCGGCAAGGGCTACGGTAGCCGCCATGTAGTTTATGGCCGCCTTGATCTTGTCCAGCTGCACGGCACGTATGGCCAGCGCAATTGTAAGACTGCTGGCAATAAGGACCACGGTGTTGGTGGCTCCAAGCGCCGTATCCAGCTCCTTGGCCGCCAGATAGAACAGATCTGGATGCCATGACCTGTAGATGATATAGGCTACAAACAGCCCGCCGAACATGAGCACTTCCGTGACCAGAAAGATCCACATGCCAAATTTGGAAGACTCGAACTGCTGATCACTGTCTACGAAATGGTGCTGAAGGTGCGCTGGTTTTTCTGCTTCTGCTATTTGATTCCCCATAGCTCGATATTTGGTATAGTGCGTTTGCCTCGTTATTTACTCTGTTTACGTCTGGACGCTCCACCAGAATGAGTCTGCTGAATGGATCCGGCGGGATGCTGTCCAATCCCCTTTATTGTAAGATATTTGTCAGATTTTATCGCTTTCAACGGTTTCTCCATGTCCTGCCGCTTCCCTGATCACTCCCATACGGAACTCTTTCATGGGTTTGTGATGGTCATATGGGCCGTGAAGGATGACCGGCGTATATTCGAAATTGTGATGGGGTGGAGGCGAGGATGTCATCCATTCAAGTGAGCGGGATCGCCAAGGGTTGGAGGGAGCTTTCGGACCCTTGAAAAGTGACCAGACCAGATAGACGGCCATCATGACAAAACCTAGTCCAAGAATATAGGATCCGATAGTGGAAAACTGATGCAGGCCCTGGAACTGATCCACATAGTTGAAGTACCTGCGCGGCATTCCCTGGCTGCCCATAATAAACTGTGGCAGGAAGGTCATGTTGAATGAGACGAAAATCACTCCGCAAGTGATCTTTCCCATCACCTCGTTGTACATGCGCCCGGTCATCTTCGGCCACCAGTAATGCAGTCCGCCAAGGAGGGCGATCACGGTTCCACCCATCATAACGTAATGAAAGTGAGCCACAATGTAGTAGGTATCATGCAAGTGGACATTGACGGATAGCGCGCCGATCATGATGCCGGTGAGACCGCCAATCGTGAAAAGGAACAGAAACGCCAGTGCATAAAGCATGGGCGTTTTCAGATCAATGGAACCCTTGTACATGGTGGCTACCCAGTTGAAGATCTTAATGCCTGTGGGAACACCGACGAAGAACGTCAGAAATGAAAAGACCACTGAGGACAGCTCCGACTGCCCCGAAACGAACATATGGTGGCCCCAGACAAGAAACCCGATAAACGCAATGGCCAGACTCGAGAGGGCAATGGCCCAATAGCCGAAAATGGTCTTGCGGGAGAACGTTGAGATCAGCTCGGAGATGATCCCGAATGCCGGAACGATCATGATGTACACGGCTGGATGCGAATAAAACCAGAAGAAGTGCTGGTAAAGTACCGGGTCGCCACCCATGGTCGGGTCAAAAATGCCGATACCAAATATCCGCTCCATGGCAAGCAGCAGCACTGTGATCGCAAGTACGGGTGTGGCGAGGATCTGGATAATGGCCGTAGCGTAGAGCGACCAAAGGAACAGTGGCATCCTGCTCCATGTGAGCCCGGGACTGCGGAGCTTGTGCAGCGTGACAATGAAGTTGAT
>SLNO01000038.1 GCA_007132975.1 Balneolales bacterium | reverse complement strand
TCCGGGATTTTGAAGATCAATACCTGGAATCCATTAACCTCAAGCTCAGCAGCGAGATGGAAGAGCTCGGCAAGTCGGGAGTCCTTAGTGACGATCTGGCCGTCAAACTTGAACAGGAGGCTATCGCCATCCAAAAACAGATCCTAAGCGGACAGGAAGTATCCTGACATGGCAAACCTTCGTGACATACGAGACCGGATCGCTTCGGTAAAAAGCACACAGCAGATTACCCGTGCCATGAAGATGGTGGCTGCGGCAAGGCTACGCAAGGCACAGGAGCGCATGACGGATGCACGTCCGTATACCTGGAAACTGCGCGAAATTGTGTCGCGCCTGCTTGCCAAAACACAAAAGCCCCATCCACTCTTCCGTAAATCCGAGAGGCCGAAGAACATCCTTCTGCTGGTAATGGGCTCCGACAGAGGACTTTGCGGTGGTTTTAACAACAACCTGTTCCGTATCGTCGAGCACCGCATACAAGATGACTTTTCGGAACAACGGAAAGAGGGAACCCTCTCAATGATCTGCTTCGGGAAAAAGTCCTACGATTACTTCCGTACCCGAAAATATCCCGTCATTGATCACAAAATAGGTTTTTTTGAGCGACTGGAGTATCAGCATGTCGTGGATGTAATGAATCAGATAGTCGATGAATTTACAAACGGGACCTATGATGAGGTGCATCTGGCGTACAACGAATTCAAATCCGTAATTGCACAGCGCCGCAGGATACAGAAAATCCTTCCGGTTGAAATCGTCGAGGAAGAGAAAGCCGTACCTGCGGTCAAAGCCGAAGATGTAAAAGAAGAAGCGAAAAAAAAGGAAGAGCTCTCGGATATCGATTATCTGTACGAACCTGATCCCGAAGCCATATTGGATGTCGTATTGCCGCTTTTCGTTAACATCCAGATATGGCAGGCTTCATTGGAATCGTTTGCGGCGGAACAGGGTGCGCGGATGACGGCTATGGACAGTGCGACGGAAAATGCCGGTGATATCATCAAAGACCTGGAGCTTAAGTACAACCAGGCACGTCAGGCAGCCATTACCACGGAAATTTCTGAAATAGTATCTGGTGCAGAAGCGTTATCTGAATAATTTCGTATCTTTGGCTTTTCGGAGAGATGGCAGAGTGGTCGAATGCGGCGGTCTTGAAAACCGTTGAGCCGCAAGGCTCCGGGGGTTCGAATCCCTCTCTCTCCGCTCATAAAGCTCCTGAATGGAGCTTTTTTTTTGCACCAGACAACCGGAAAACCCATGCAGAAGTACTTTCTCATTTGCCTTTGGCTTCTAATGCCTGCCATTCTGCTTTTTTCCACCATCCAGGCACACGCCCAAACGCCGCCACCCGATACCATTCGGGTCACCTTTGAGGAATTCGCCTCAATTGCAAAGGAGTATTCAGCAAACCTGGATGCGCGCCAGAAAAATGTTGCATTGGCTGAAAACAGAATTAGACAGGCAAACGCAAACAGGGTGTTGCCCGATCTTAGATTGACAACGGCGCACGGACTGGTGCCCGGTGTGAAATCACGGGACCCAAATATTACGCCCGGACAATACTATCTGGATCCAAATCTTGAAAATGACTGGGAAGACTGGGGGATATTCACCCAGGCAGAAATCAGCGGTCTTCAGCCTGTTTATACCTGGGGTGCTATTGGCAATCTGGTCAATGCCGCAAGGAAAGGAGCCGAGGCCGCGCGTTATGAACTTGACTCCCAGAAGGAAAACTTCACGCTGCAGCTATTTGAATTGTATCAGTCCGCACTTCTGATCGCTGACCTGGAACGCCTTACTAATGAAGCGCTCCGGCAGCTGAATGAAGTTGAAAGGGAGTTGGAACGGCTCCGGGATGAGGGTGATCCCTCCATAGAAGAGAAAGACGTCTTTGAGTTTTACATATTGAAGGCGGAGTTTGAAGCGGAGGTTGTCGAGATGGAGCAGACCCGTGATTTCATCCGGCGATCGTGGAACCTGGTGCTGGCAAGCGGGCCAGACCGAGTCTACCTTCCATCCGAGCGCTTCTTCGACCCGGTGCCCGCAACCATCCAGGATTTCGGGTTCTATGAAAACAGCGCTCTGTTCAACCGTTCCGAAATCAGGGGACTTCAGGCAGCAAGTGAGGCGGCAGATTACGGCCTTCAGGCTACTCGCGCCCAGTATTACCCGAGTCTGTTCCTTGGACTCAGTGCCGGGTTCGGATACACACCCAACCGGCCCAGGCAAAACAATCCGTTCATACGAAACAACACAAACTTCCTTTCCGCGCGGTTTGGTGTAGGTTTCCAGCAGAACCTCAACTTCTGGCAGATCAGCAATCAGGTGGAACGCTCGCGTATCCAAAAAAGGCAAATTGACGATTTCCAGGATGCGGCAAAGGATGGTATACTCTTGGAACTCAGCGACCGGTACCGCGAAGCCAAAATATCCGAATCCCGCAGAGAAAGCAGAATCAAGGCACTCGAGATAAGCAGTGAGTGGGTGCGGACCGAACAAATCGACCTCGATATCGGATTTGGCGATGTCAGAAACCTTCTTGACGCCGTTAAAAAGAAAATGGAACTGGAACTGGAAATCAGCCAGCTTACGTTCAACCTGAACCTGAACATGGCACGGCTCTACCGGGCTGCCGGACTTCCCGTCAGCGAATTGACACTATCAAACGGCACCTCTTCATTCGATTAACACCCGGATGAACAAATGAATGGAAAATCCGTATAAAGGGATAACAGACACCGGCAGCGTGGTCATGCAACAGTTGCCATACCCCTTTTAAAGACATTTATCTATCAACATATCTATGAAACTCGTATCCATCCTACTCATATTACTGGTATCTTTGGCATCCGCTCAGGCAAGCCCGGCCATGGAACGCGAAATAAGAAACATTCTCGAAGAGCGTGACAATCAGATCAAAGACCTTCTGGGACCGGAAGGCTCCGAGTACACGGATGAACAGAGAGAACAGCTGCGCGACATTGTCAATGAAATGATGGACTATCGCCAAATGGCCAGGTTCGCCCTGGATGAGAAATTCGACGAGCTCAGCAGGGAAGAGCAGGATGAATTTGTTGACTTGTTCTCCCGCATCATTCGCGATCAGTCCCTCCAGCGGCTAGATATATACAGGGCGGAGGTCATATATGATAATATTTCTGTGGATAGTGATGAGGCCATGGTCAACACAACTGCTGTGCTTAACGACACCCGAATTCCCGTGCATTACAGGATGCGGCTCAGGGACGGCGAGTGGGTAATCGCCGACATGTCCATTGACAATGCCTGGACAGCCGAATCATACAGGCGCTCTTTTCAAAACATCATCAGGCGCCGCGGATACGATGCGCTGATTGATAACCTGCGTCGACGTGCCGATCGGGCCTGATAGCTGTCAGATGGATGTGACAGCCTGACGGAAGGCTGGATTGTCACATCGTTGCGGCCTGTACTGATCCATGGATCCGGCTGCAGATGGATCATGAAATGGATGTCAGTACACCGAGCCTGCTCGATTCTTGCAAATATTTCTGAAAGCTGTCCCTTTCGAGATCAGATAATCGAAACCGTGAATGAGCAAGGCGGTTGCGCCCACGCATTTTAAGCCACAATAGACGGGCGGCATCACCTGAGTTTCCCCTGAGACCCGCAAGGAACCTCCTGCGGTTTTTGTTATCGCCCGTCATGCCGTGAATCATCAGCCATGAGTATTCGGTATCAAGCATACCGGTAACGGCAGGATCCCACTTGTCTAGAAAGGCCTTTTCAGATTTGCTGTGATTGTCAGGGTATCTTTTTTGGGGGTCGTTAACATGCATCAGGCTACCCATGTACCCTGACTTGGACTGGTCTTTGTATGGATGATGGACAAATTCGGGATGGTCAATGTGCAGCAGTACGGCTGACAGCCAGCTGATTTGGACGCCATCTTCAAAGCCGGCAATTTGATATCTGATGCGGTCTGGGTGGTGCCAGTCTGACGGATCCCAATGAATGACATAATCACCGCCAGCCTCGTCCAGACCTCGATTTTTCAAGGAAGCATGCGATGCAAATGTACCAGGAGGCATGTGGACATATCGCAGCTCCGAGTCTGGGATATCCTCCAGCAGTGGAGTCAGGTCTTGAAGGCCATTGTCAAGAACAATCAGTTCCTTGTGCTGCCATGTTTGTCTTTGGTAGCATAAAATTGCTCTCGCTGTATGCGCGGGACTGTCACCGGCAGGCAGCAGGCAGCTGACCAGTTTTGCTGTTTTTTCCATGGGTGCCACTTTGAAGCCTTGTTGACAAGCTGCCAGGAACGCCTTTCAAACAAAAATCCCGGGCATCTTGTCGTGGATGAAATGAAACCATTTAGGTTCAGGTTTATGCTTCCTTTCAAGTAAAATAACACTATTTTGGAAAGGTGCCGAAGTTTTGCTTTCATACGCTTAAAATGCGAATTCAGATTGCAACATCATTGAAAATATTTCCAAAAACCCTGTTTGAGTATAGAATCAAAGGAGTCTAGTGCATGGCCGATGTGTCTGGTACCAAGCCTGAATCAAAACCCGGCAAAGATGACAGCAATAGTGGCTATGACAGGCAGCCGGAAGGATATCTGTATGCCAGCTACGGACCAGAAAAATTTCTGAGGGATGCCGTTGTATCAGCATTTACGCTGAAGCGATATGACACTAAAAGACCAGTAGCAATTGTTTGTTCTCAAGAGCACAAGAAAATTCTTGCTTCCCAGCCTTTCCGTTCGCCGTTTGATTTGGTGCTTGATCTTAATGAGAAACATCAGTCAATCGTTGGTTTCAAGCACAACATCCATCACTACATGCCCTTTGAACGCAACCTGTACCTGGACTCAGACATGATCTGGTGCCGGAACCCGGAAAGGCTGTGGCTTGCACTGCGCCCATATGCCTATACCATAACAGGACAGGAGTCTGCAGATGTTTTTTTTGGCTCCCACAAGAACGTTCGCATTCTCATGGACATTCTGTTGCGGCGGCGTCAGCGGACCCTCAGGCGATTTGGTCTTTCCAGTCTTGCCCGCGTGCAGACAGGTGTTATGTACGCTGCAGATCCGGAAATAACTCATAAAGTTGGTAATCTGGCGGCACGATTACTAAACAGCAAAGAACAGACCCATTTTGTGAGCCGCAAAAGAGAGAAGGGCAGGAACCTGGAGAGTTGCGAGTGGAGCCTCGGCATGGCCGTGACAATGCTCGACCTCCACGTTTATCCCTGGTTCAACGCGCAGGAAAGCATTCAGTTGGATTATATCAGACCTCTTACAAAGGCCAACTCCGATTTTTCCGAAGTATCGTGCAAATACCATTGCAACCCATTCGTCCACTCCCTCCGGGGCATCAAGAGCAATATTCCCCGAAAGCTGCTTTTCTCACTGTTCCGGTTGCTTCCACGCGGTAACGACCATCTGTGGGTGACACCGTACATCCTCCATTTTGGATGGAAACATCAGAAGCAATGGTTCGATCAATTTGTAAATAAAGAATGGGATAAGCTGGTTAATATTCCAGAATCCGAGTCTTGATGATACTCTTGGTGATATTCCAGGCTTGAGGCAGACACCGTCATTCGATGTGGCGGTCGCGCAGAGACAAGGCAAAGAATATCATCAGGTTCATTACTTTATCGAGGACCTGGTTCACCAACAGCAAACCGGCTATACCGGCCACAGGGACATCAACATGACGGACATATTCCAGACTCGTCCCGATGAATACAAGGTCCTTGCTTGGAAGAAATGGGATCCTGCTCAGGATGAGTTGAAACACGATCATGGTGAACCATATTTCGATGGCGACCCAGGGCATCACAACATACCATTGCAGTACCTGCACGAGTACGAGCAACAACATTCTTCCACCATGCAAGATGAATATGATCAAAGCTTGTTTTCGCGGCATGGTGAACAGGTATCTTCTGTACTTTCTAAACAAATACAGGGCGGCACCTAACATTACTGCTGCAAACGGCAACACCGCATGCAAACCATCAAGGGCAATCCAGTCCCCAAAATCAAGCCGCCCCGTAGCCGAAAAAACCGCAAGAAGAAGGAAAGCGACCGAAGTGGATGCAAGCGTGGAAAGGATGTTGTTGTCCCGGACAACTTCATACGCCTCTTTTTGGGGAATGCCTATTTTTTTCTGGAGCCAGAAGAACAGCTGTACTTCACCGGAGTATCCCAGCACTACCTTATTGTAGATTCGTTTTTTTAGAAAAACTGAGAGACTGTCCTGAAATGGGAGTGACCACCGTACACTGTATGTGAAATATTCGGTGACCGGCAACGCGAAGTATAAGACAAGGAAGAGCAGGTAAAACAGAGGGTGCTCCGGCAATGCAGAAAGAATGTCCCTCCAACCAATCTGCCATATCTGCCAGACCAAAACCAAGAGTATGGCTGCCTGAACAATATATTTACCGAAGCGGACCACCCGCATGCCAGCCTGGCTGCGGAAAAAAGAGTTCAGCCTGATCCAGAATCGCCGGAAAAAGTCTGTCATCCTATTTTTTACGGGCCTTGAGCGCGAGGGAGATCATTTCCCGAATTGCGGGCAGCGAAGACAGATGGTGCAAGTTCTTTTCAGCATGAACCCTTGCCTCTTTCGATTTTTGAGTCAATAGTTCCGAATCTGCGAGCAGACTGGATATCTCATTTACAAAATCCTTCTTTGAGACACGCAATCCAATTTTCTCAGGTATCACATCCTCTTGTATAATATCATCGAACGCCACTGGTGGCACACCACAAGCGGCAGCCTCTGAAATGGTCCGTGGATAGTGGTCACGGTATCCACTGTGGAAAAACAGTTTCCCCTTGTTCAAGTAGGATGGGACATCGGCATAGGTTACCGGACCAAACCAGGTAATCTCCGGGTATTTCCTGCGAAACAACGGGAGCATCGGACCTCCTCCGATAACACCTAACTTGAACTTTTTTGATAGGTCAAATAGTGACTGATAGTTCTTGTAGTTAGAGATCAAACGACCGGCTGCAATAACATCATGAGATTTTTCCACCTCGCGATCAGGAGCAAAATGGCGTGTATCTACCGATTTTGGCAGCCGGATCAATTTGTTTTCCGGAAGAACCGTTCGCCAGAAACGTATAGATCGGCGAGTAAGCTGCTTAAACTGGAACTCTGTTTCGTAAAGTACGGCGGTTGCGTGTCTGACTATGGAGTGATACCACTCTCCGCCTATAACTATCGCAAATGGTATCTTTTCAGGTATGAGCAACTCTTTGGCCAACTGAACACCGATTCCGCCATCCATTCCTTTCAGGACAAACAAATCGGCACCCGAATCCCTTGCAGCGGCAATGAGGGCGCGGGAAGTGTGATTGCGGCTTTTACCGCCGGCCTGATCTGTCTTAAAAATCCGGACCGGGACAGAGGGCAAGTTGTCGTACTGCCATTCGGTCTCCAAGGATACTTGTCCACCAGCCCATAGCTGCGAAGGATAACCTCTTTGGGATGTGAGGGCGGGCATCCATTTGTCCCGGTTTGCTATTTCGGCAAATTCCTGCTCGTCAATCAGGTCATGATAGACGGGATAGCTTTGTACATAAATAATGTTCATGTTTCCTGGAGTAAGGTAGTCGAAAAAAGATTCAGAGAACGGGATTCGGCCAAATATTGCTCAAAAGCCGATTGGATATGGGTGGGGAGCTGGAAGCGGGGGTGGCCCGCCAGATCCCCACGTAAAAATTTGTGGTACATGTAGTTGACCCAGCTGACAGGACTGTTTCGGATTCTGCGTCTGAAATGCTCTTCCTCCCATGTATTTGTTCCGTGAAAGCACCGAATGAAGAGTCCAGCGTGCTCCTCTGGCAACTTGAAATACCTGCGTTTCATCCACTGCCTCAGGTATACCGTATCTTCAGCCCGCCGAAACTCCGGGTAGCGAATACCGCTGCTTCGCCTGTGCATGATGCTGCCGGGTATGCCCTCTGGAAGATATCCAATATAAGGCAGAGAAAAAAAGTCCGGATTGTCCAGATGCATCAACGACGCCGACAGACAGCAAGCGTCATATCCACCATCCAGACAGGCTGCCTGCCTTGCAATTCGTTCGGGATGGTACCAATCGTCATCATCCCATTGAACAAGATAGTCGCCGCGGGCGCTTTCCAATGCCAAATTGCGAAGCGCTCCAAGCACATTTCCGGATGAGCCTGGAAGGCGCACATAAACCACATCACGTGGATCGATGTCGTGAAGCAACGGGGAGTAATCTTCTGTTCCGTCATCGATAATGACAAGCTCCCTGTTAGGATAGGTCTGATTCACAAAGCAATTCACGGCGCGTTCCGCAAGCCGCTTGCGGTTGGCCGTAACCATCAGACAACTGACCCTCGGTATCCCGTTTGAATATTTTTCCGTTATTGGCATGGCAGACTGTTCGTAGACAAAAAATACGACTCAGTGGACCAGGAAAAAATTATATTTTATCGGGACATTCCCATCAATTTTTCCAGTGCCGACGTACTCGATCACTTCACCTCCAAGAAAACTCCTCACCAGGCGACGGCGTATACCACCAATCTCTTCAAGGAACGAGACATGCTGAAAGTCTTCCTGTCTGCTGAAGACATTGCGATTGCCAGATTCAAAGACTACTTCAACATGCCTTGGAACCGATTTGCCTCCGATGCGGTCCGAGTCCAGCACACTCAACTGAACAGCTTTTTCAAGAATGGTGGGGGAGTTTTCACGCAAAAGTGAAAAACCTATCACATCGGCGCGGGATCTTCTCTTGGGAACCAGGTAGTATCCGGTATGAAACCCATCGTCCCTGTGGCTGATGTGGCGAAATCCCTTGTTGACCACTTTGGAACTGAGGTTGGTCTGAAAGGTATGGTCCATGTACGCCGTTCCGCTCACATGCATTGTATCCTCATTGATGGCTATGATGCCACTGACCTCTGCTCTGGGAATGTGCACGAAAATGCCCATGTCCTCATTCTCAAGGCGGAAAATGCCATCCCCCCAGGTATACCCCTGATGGATGTCATGAAAATCCAGGTCAACCAGATAGCTAATCCCGTCTTTGGTCGAGCTGAAATAGACATGATGTTCGTAAGGGAGCTCCCCATGCAGATAGATATCGCGGCCTGGGTGCAGGCGTATCTTGTGGCGCTCCTCGTCAATGACAAAATGGTCAAGGGAAAACTCACGGGCAACGTTGTAATTTTTACCCTTGAAATTCGAAACAAAAAGCTTGCCGCCGCTCACCGGACTCTTGAAGGAGCCAAAATTGGCTAATGAAAAAGTCAGATGCAGGTGCAGATCGTTCTCGAAGAAGAAATGGTAACTCCAGAACTCGTTGTAATAATCCCCTTCCTTTGTATGCGGAAGCATGTCAGCCCAAGTGGTCTGCCGCAGTTCACCTTCCGGGGTAGCACGGGGGGCACGGTCAGGACTGTCGGGAGCTTCCGCAGAAACCAATGGCATCGAGAACAACAAAATGAGTCCGGAGACGGCAAAATACCACGCCGTCTGGAACGTACTACTTTTTGACTGGTTTTTTACTGACATAGTGAGATGATTTGATAAACACTGCAACGGGACTTACTCCTTCCGAAAATCGGCAAACCGTCTTTCCCTCAACGAACATCTTGCAGCTATCTTGTGAAACGTCGGTGCCGGCCGGGTATTTCAATGACTCTAATATCCCGTTTTTCTGTTTTTAAAACATCCCCTGAAACACTTGGGAATACCTTTATTTTCATCAATTTTTTGTAACTTCGTTTCGATTGCACATTTATAAACAATCTTTTCATGAGAATCTTACTCGCCCTGCTCAGGCCGCTGATACTGCTTAATTACCGGTACCCATTTGCCGTTCTGCTCATATCGATTTCAGTGGCCGTTGCAGCGGGTTTTTACGCCACCAGACTTGCGATCGACACCGATCTTGCGAGTCTTCTGCCAGACCACTATGACAGCGTTCAGGCTTTGGAACGGCTGCGCGATTCGGTGGGAGGGGAGACCCCGCTGGAAGTGACTATCAACTCCCCGGATTTCGAGGCCAACAAGGCATTTGCAGAGGCGTTTATTCCCAGGGCCATGGAATTGTTTGACTCCAGGCGTAATGACTACTTCGTCAACCGCTATGAATTCCGCCGGGATGTGGATGTGCTGAAAGACTACGCCTTGTATCTTTCTACAGAGGACGAGATTGATCAGGTCATTGAGTTTCTGGAGGATCGGCTCGAACAGGCACGGCTGGAAGCCAATCCCTTCTTTATCGACTTTGAGGATGATTTTGACGATGAAGAGGAAGAGGAGGATGACCGCCTGCGCCGGTTCGAGGAGATGTACCACGAACTCATTCCCTCCGAATACCCTGTAAACCAGGACAGCTCAAGCCTGGTGCTCAGTTTCTTTCCCACCGGGTCGCAAAGCGATCTAACGTACATCAGGGACCTTTTCTCAACCTTCCAGCAGCTCATCAATGAAATGGAGCCGGCTTCTTATCACCCGGAAATGGTAGCGGTTGCAGGTGGACGGCTGGAGCGGCACTTGATGGAGCTCGATTCCATTATCAGGGACGTGATAACGAGTTTC
>SLNO01000023.1 GCA_007132975.1 Balneolales bacterium | reverse complement strand
TAGCGCTTCGCGACCTTCGGTTCATCTGTTTAAATCAATTTAGATTCATAAGGACAGAATGAATTCACATGACAGGATTTAATCATCCTCCTGTGTGTCAGCCGGAGGCTGTCATGTTCATTTCATGTATTATAAAACCTCATTGAGCAGCACTTTCCTGATGTTTTTTTTCGTATTTTTTTTGCATGTTTGAGGCAGATATTGCCAAGGCGTCAGCACCCTAAAAGTTTTTTAAATGAGCCGCTCTCACCAACTTCAGTTTCCTCCCCCATTAGTTACATCCAGAATACGCTTCTTGGTGGCATTCCTGCTACTGTCCTGCCTATCTGGCATTTCAACCGTTGCAAGCTATGCTTCTTCAGGCGCCCTGGGAGGGTATTTTGAGCTTGCATTTTCTGATTCTGGGAGCCAGATCAGCTATCCAGAAGCTTCGCCTTCTGATCCGGATATAATCGCCTATACCCGAAGAGATGGCAACCGGCGCTACCTGCACCTTTATCACGTAGTGACAGGCGTGGACCAGAGAGTCGTACATCAGAATAGGCGGGAACAAGTAGTGGGCAGCAGGCTCAGATCGATCACAAGGCCGCAGACCGAGCAGCTAATGCTTGAAGCAGGATTAGACGAAGGGTATTTCGAAGGGGACCTTAACTGGCGTCCCGGTCTCGATCAGTTTGGATATCAATGGTTCGCCTTCGTGGCAACACAGGCTGGCAGAACGCAGCTCCACCTTGGTTACATTGCCTCCGGAGAAACCCTGCGAACCGTCGTCTTTCCGATATCGTTTGGCACAATTGTGACCAACCCTGTTTTTTCACCCGACGGAAACTCTCTGATACTATCGGTTGATGGTCAGCTTTACATCCAAAAAGATATCGGGAGAATCATCCGCAAGCGGGATTTTCAACTCATGCAGCCGCGCCGGTTGACCAGCCATGCCCGTGGAAGCTTCTTCCCGGCATGGTCAGGAGATGGGCGTCTGATCGCTTACCAATCACGACCTGTTGAAGGCCGTCGATCCGCTTTTTCTACTATTTATGTCATAAATATGGAAACCTTGCCCGAGGGTCGGCTCCCCACTGCTCACAGGGTATCCATTGATGATGAGGAAGGCGAGATACGCCACCACAAACGTCCTTCCTGGGCACCGTCCGGGCAAATTCTTTCCTGGTATGAAGATTCTGGGCAGCTTGAAAATTTGCAGCAAAATGGCTCAATCCGTTCCGGACCTGAAGATACAGAACCCTCAGTTGTCACACCGCTTTTGAAAAACATCAGAATTGTCAGGGTGGAATTTGACAGAAGCCGCAGTACATGGGTTGGAATGCCCCTGCAACGTCAGGCGCGCAGGTTCTTTGCAGATCCAGTCATCGCCTTTCCAAGAAGTGCTCCGCGGTGGGCTGTAATTGAATACGACAGAAGACCCGCGCAAGGCATTCTATGGGTAAGATTCGACCCTGACCTGGGGAACCCTTTGCATTTCTCCCATCTAAGTTATTACAGCGACAATAGGGCCGATTTCCGAATTAACCTCTTCAGCTTCAGCAACCGCTTCGAATGGCTCGAGCGCACCGTTGGTAACCGGCACCCTGTCACGGCCGTTTTCAACGGCAACGTGAGATTCATCTGGATTGCCGAATCTGAAAACCAGGAGGTAATCAAAGTTGCGGACAGGAAAAGCAGTGAAATTCAACCGCTCATTCGCAGAGAAATAAGCGAGCACCCGGCTGTGATAAGGGGTGGATTAATTCCGGGATGGGGTCACAGATACATTGGCGAAAGGAGGAGCGGCACGCTATTTACGGCATCGTTTGTCGCTCTGGCTGGTGCTACCGGTACAAGCGCTGTGTTGCGAAGCGTCACGGAAGGTAAAAATCCTAATGACGCCATTCTGATCTCTCTGGGCGCTGCTACGGCTGCCGTTTGGACATTCAATATACTGGATCTGAGCCGCCGATTCCCTGCATATCGTGAAGTGCCTGTCCCGGGTACGTTTGAAGGATATCGCTCAGACGTTATGCACGATGCCACAAGCGGTTACGGACGTATTGATGGCCCTGGCAGGAGGGATGCACTGCTGCTTTCAGCGCTGTATCCCGGTTTGGGGCAAATTTATATCGGAGAGAGGAATAAGGGCTACGCCCTGGGACTTACATTTACAGCCCTTGCTGGTTCGACCCTTGCCAGTGCTGCCTATCGCTATCATTATCCGGGCCCAACCCCATCAAATGAAGTTCTCATTGGTCTCGGAGTGGCGACATTTGGAACCTGGATTTACAGTTTGATCGATTTGCAGCAATCTTTTTCAAATACCTTCTTTGCAGGAGGTGCCATCGACAATAGCACACGGACATCCGGCCCGGAAAATCCGCCGCGTACGCAGATAGCCTTGTCCCCCCGTATTGAATCCATGCAGTTTGGTAATTACAGTTACAGAGAGTACGCTGCAGTAGGGCTCTCCTTTTCATTTTGAGTATCCTGAGCGCAGGACCTTGTTCCGGACGGATCTTCTGACCAGACGTACGAACAGGTGTTGGGAAGGGACAAGCACAAGACAAAAGAGATAATCCTGTCACTGACTGAAAAACGCGCAGGCGATAGCCGCCGATAAGCCGCATCAGAACGGTGTGCTGCCCCAGCGAATGCCCAGCATAACACCGGTGTGGTTAGTCAGCTCGCCCGCATCCAGGCTCAGTGCAAGGGTAAATCGCAAATCATTAAGGGGAGAGGCGGCATGTGAGGTAAAAGTCCCATCCAGCCATGGCAGCCGTCCCGAGAGTTCAAGCATGGTGTGGTACTGCACCGGACGATCGGCAAAGGGGGCATCGGGGTCGGTGATCCGGTTGAATATATCAATGTTGTCATAGGTTCCCTGATGCCGCGCACGGGTGATCAAAAACCGATAACCTGTCAGCACGCGGCCCAGAACTGCCACCGGACCCAGACCCGCATCCGCCAAACCGGATAACTCACCTTCCGCGCCGATGTGCCAGGCCTGCACCCGGTTGCTCACAAACCGGCGCCAAAGCATCTGTTTGTCGGGATAGTAGAACCTGCCCCGATCCTGCTGCAGCAACAGCGGCGTGCCCATGCTCATGTTCCGGTAGGTCCACCCGTTGCGATAGACATAGTGGTTGTAGTAGTGGTCGCGCCCTCCGAAATTATAGGGGTAATCCGGATCAAAATAGGGTTCGTCGGGATCAAAGAACGGGTCATCGGGACCTTCCGGTGGATCGCTGGGGCCGGGGCCGCTCTGCCATGTCGTTTTCAGGTATTCCACAAGAATGGTGCGCACCCATCGGCTGTCCCCATGGCCGCCTCTGCCATCGGTTCCGCTGTTGCCTCTTCTATCATGTCCAAAACGGCTATCTCCGCCTCCTGTGGACCTCCCGCCTGAAAAAGAGGGGCCACTTCCTGACCGCGCTCCCGGACGGATTCGCAGCCCGTTGAGCCCGTCCTTGTTGTGGTAAAACCGCATCCCGCTGCCATCCTCGAAAAAGATTTGGCGGTAGGCATCCCATTCCATCCCGAACAGCTCCCATCCCAGGCTGAACTCAATCACGCCCAAATGGTCTCCAATGGCATTCTCGGCCCATTGGGGGAAATTTTCGGCCGCATCGCTACCCGGATCAATATTACGGCCGAGCACCACCCGAAGGTAGTCGTTGAAACCGGCGGGGGCCGGCCCGAGCTCGGGATGGGTGCCTCCCCACATGGCAAAGTGGGTAAAACCGCCCTGCAGGCGTACCGGCCAGTCACTCCGGGTGCGCACATATACCGCTTTTTCGTGAAGCCAGGGATCGGAAGTGAAACGGTCATCATCAAGCCAGGCATGTGAGTAATGGCCCTTGATCTCCAGGTAACGGAACGTGAAGGGAACAGGCACATAGTGCGGGATGCCTGCGGTGATGCGCGGAAACGGGGCATAATTCGGGCTCATGCCCATGGACCCGGTGGAAAGGCGATCATGGGCAAAACCGGAGGTGTATGCACGGCGCCCTCCGGTCAGCTGGAACGGTCCGTAGCGCAGTTGTAGAAACGCTTCGTATACGCGCGATTCACCCGATTCGGGCTTTGCAATGAATTCCACACCGGCCCGGTAATCAGGTTTCCACACAAACCAGCGGCTGTAGACACGCGGCTCTTCCTCGAAAAAGGTTCCGAACCAGGATGCGTTTCCGCTGTGCGGCATGCGACCCAAGCCGTTCGTTTGGTTATTGGTGCCGCTTGCGTGGTTATGGTTACCGCCCGCATGGTGACTGGTGGCGTTCGCGCTGTGATGGGGGGCGTTGGACTGGACACCCCGACCGTCAGCAGGATAACTGCTATGCAGATTGTTTCTGTTGGATGGGTGCTGCCAGTCGGTCACAAGCCGGGCCCCTATCCACCCGTCTCTGCGCTGGTCCAGAAGACGCCCTCCGCGATGAGAGACCTGCCACATGGGCATACGCGCAGCCGACCCGGTGGCAAAGGCCATGTCCACGTGCCAGTGAATCTGCGGGATGAGCGAGACAGCTGCTCTGCCGTCCTCTTGCCGCTCTGTTGGTTCCCGTTCATTGGCCGTAGAAAAACCGGATTGCAACAGTCCATCAGCACCGATTCCATAACCGGGCCGCACAGATAGGAGCAGCAGAAGCAGCAAAATCGTAAGGGGCGGATATGTGCGTGACCGCAACGAGGAGGGGGTCATGAAGCGCTGGGATGAAATAGGCCGCCAGACGATCCGGCGTAATATGGTTGACATCACTATCAGGGCAAATGCCATCTTAATCCTTTAACTTACGTGTTTTCTTTGAAACCTTCACGGTTTTGGCCATATCTTTTCGCTAAATGTGATACATTCAGGTCAAACCATTCCGCACTGCTTTTTTATTCAAAGCTTTAACCGTATCAGTAACCCATGCTTGCAGATCTCATCGCTGGAGCGCGACCCAATTTCATGAAAATAGCCCCTATCACGCATGCCATCCGGCAGGCGCAGCTGCAGGGGGCCGACATCCGGTTCCGCATCATCCATACCGGTCAGCATTACGACCGAAACATGAGCGGCAGTTTTTTTGACCAGCTCGGCATCCCCGAACCGGATCACAACCTGGGAGCGGGTGGAGGCACGCAGGCCGAACAGACCGCTGCCATCATGACCGGTTACGAGAAACTGCTCATGGATGGGCCGCGTCCCGACATCTGCATCGTTGTGGGTGATGTCACATCCACCATGGCCTGCTCCATCACCGCACGGAAAATGGGGATCCGGGTGGCGCATGTGGAAGGGGGGATCCGCTCACGCGACTGGACCATGCCCGAGGAGATCAACCGGGTGGTCACCGACAGCATCACCGACTACTTTTTCACCACCTCCGAGGCTGCCAACAGGAACCTGGAGGCGGAGGGGGTCGGACCCGAACGCATTTTCTTTGTGGGCAATACGATGATCGACACGCTGCACGCCCAGCTTCCCCATCTGAAAGAGCCGGGCCTGTTCAAGGAGCTGGGCCTGCAAAAGGGCGGCTATTTTGTGATGACACTGCACCGCCCGGCCAACGTGGACCAGGAGAAGACGCTCAAGACGCTGATAGAGAACATCATGGCCAACACCGGCGGCGAGCATGTGCTATTTCCCGCCCATCCGCGCACACGTGCCATCCTGGACCGGCTCGGAATTGAACATCCCGGCCTGCATACCACCGAACCGCTGGGATACCTCGAATTCATCTGGATGGTGCGTCATGCGCGGGCTGTCATCACCGACTCGGGGGGCATTACCGAAGAAACAACCGTTATGGGAGTGCCTTGCCTCACTTTGAGAGACAACACAGAGCGGCCCGAAACGGTTACGATGGGTACCAATGAACTGGTTGGCACTGATCCGAATGCTATTGGGCCTGCACTTGAACGGCTTCTGGGAGGCAATTGGAAAAAAGGGGACGTGCCGGAGAAATGGGACGGGAAAACATCCACCCGAATCGTTTCAATATTACTGAAGCTCTATGGATCCGGCGGGCTGGCTCCGCTCAAGCCCTTCCGTGACGAAAGTTTGCTGTTGGCACCCGGATGGAAGAGCAGGTAGTGACGGTTGCAGCATGAAACGTGAATTACTGGGATGATCCTGCTCAAGATTCGATGCCACTTTTTCCTCTTGATGCGGTCCATTGGTGAACCACAAAGGCGGCAAGTTCGTTGGAAGGTGAACATGGTCATATGTGCGGCAATTTTCTGTGAACCAGCCCTGACGGCTTGTGCTGTCACTAATGATCAGAAAAGCAAAAATCGACCACCACAACCTGTATAATCAGCATAATAAAACCTTTTTTTCCTAAATTCCAAGAAATGGTTCTCTGGAAACATCCATTATCAAGCGCAGAATAACATGAACCTTGCTTGCAATTTCAGATGGATACAGCGAAGCGCTGTGCTTTTGTTGCTGGTGGCAGCTGTGCCGGCCGGTTGTATTCTGGAGAGCGATTTGGAAGTAGCACCACAGAAGGTAGAGCCCCCTGACTCCTTTCTGTTGTCATGGCAACGCGACCCAGCCACAACTATGACGCTTGACTGGCATCCGTCACCAGGCACGCAGTCCTGGCTGGAGTACAGGAAGCTTGGGGAAGAAGGGTGGATGCTGGCCGAGGGCGACAGGATAAGTGTCCCCGGCACCAACCGCAGCTTCCGGCGCGCCGAGTTGACCGAATTGCAACCGGATCAGCGTTATGAGTTCCGTTTCAACTCCGAACCACCGGTTTACCAGTTCCGTACCATGCCCTCCCTGCTCACGCGACCCGTCCGGTTTGTGGCCGGCGGGGACATGCTCCACCGTGCCGATTGGATGCGCAACACCGCCGCCAGTGTCATGAGAACCGACGGGGCAGATGAGCTCGATTTTGCTGTCATTGGCGGAGATTTGGCCTATGCCGACGGTGAAGCTCGAAAAGTCGGCCGCTGGTATGATTATTTCAAGGTGTGGACCGAAGAAATGATAACATCCGACAACCGCGTCATCCCGCATGTCGCCGCCATCGGAAACCATGAGCTGTTCAAGGGGTACATCCACAATTACTCTCCCGCTGAGTACAACGATCCCGATTTTGTGCGGCGCCATGCCCCCTATTTCAGTACATTCATCGCTTTCCCGGGTCCGGATGCCTACGGAGTGCTCGATTTCGGGGATTATCTGAGCCTGTTTCTTCTGGATACGGGCCACGCTTCATTCATTGGCGGAGTGCAGACCGACTGGCTGCGCCGTGAGCTGCACCAGCGTGGGCATATGCGGCATATCATTCCGGTTTACCATGTCCCGGCATGGCCATCGGTACGCGATTTCAACAACTCCCTGGTCTCCCAGGTGCGCGAATACTGGGTGCCTATCTTCGAGGAACATGAAGTGCGGCTGGCGTTTGAGAACCATGACCACGCCTACAAGCGCACCCATCCGATCCGCAACGGGCAGGTGGACCCAAGTGGTATTCACTACATCGGGGATGGCGCGTGGGGCGTGCGTACGCGCGAACCCCGCAGGGATGACCATGGCCGGCTGCCCTGGTATATAGCCGAAGCCGATTCGCTGCGCCATTTCATCATGGGTGAAATCGATGGGGATTATATCCGGCTGGAAATGTATGATGAGGACGGTCGCCATATCGACCGGGTCACAGTGGCGGGACCCCGTGTCACGGTGACGGAATAAGCCAGCTCCGGACCGGCTTGCCGCCGACCCTTAATCCATCGGGCTAAATCTTGATTTCAATTAGAGAGGGTGCTAAGTCAGCATTTTTTCCATCACTTGGCGGTTGCGCCGATTCTTTATATCACGCCCTTCGGGCAGGTACAGATACTCCAGCAGCTCTTCATACGTATCCGTGATGCGGCCTCGCACGATTTTCATGGTGCTGTTCATCATCTTGTTCTCCTCTGTGAAACCTTCCGGCAGGATGCCGACAGCACTGGGAAGCCAACGGTCCGGGAAATGATTGCCCAACGGTCCCCCATCCCGGTACTGATCGATCTCAGCCTTGATGATTTCCAGCGCCTGGTCAACCAGTTGTCCGGTCGTTTCATCGCTATCGTCACCCTGACCGAATGATGCCCCTTTTCCACCCGACTGCTCCGCCAATTTTCGCTTCAGAGCCTCCTTGTTGGGGAAAAGAAGCGCCACTGTATAGGGGTCCTGATTGTTGTGAAGCATAACCTGCTCAACAATCCGCGATTTCTCCGATATCGTCTCCTCTATGGCCTCCGGACTGTATTTCTCCCCGTCATGTCCGATCAGCAGGCTCTTGAACCGGCCCAGGACGTACAAAAAGCCATCCTCATCAAGGTAACCCATATCGCCTGTATAGAGCCAGCCGTCACGGATTGTCTCCCTCGTTGCATCAGGGTTTTTCCAGTACCCCTTCATCACGTTCTCACCTTTGATGATGATCTCACCCTTTTGTCCGACCGGAAGTTCACGTCCCTCCGCATCGACAATCTTCAGTTCCAGCGGGGTGACCAGATGCCCAGACGACCCCAGTTTGTGCTTGTCCAGAGAATTGGAGGAGATGATCGGTGTGGCTTCTGACAATCCGTATCCCTGCATCATCGGCATGCCCAGCGCATAGAAAAAGCGCTGAAGCTCAATGTCGAGCAGTGCACCGCCGCCGATGAAGAACTTGAGTTCGCCTCCAAAATTCTCGCGTACCTTGCGGAACAGGATCCTGTCGTACAGGAAAAGCTTGCTGCGGCTGACCAGGTCCCACGTGTTCTTGTTGTAGCCCTCGCGGTTGTACTTGTAGGCGGTTTTAAGGGCGTCTTCAAACAGCCGCTGGACGAATGGCCCTTTGGCGCGGATCGCCGCCTCGATGTTCTTCCGGAAGTTTTTCGCAAGGGCCGGCACGCTCAGGAGAAGATTGGGCTTGAGTTCCTTAATATTTTCGGGGATGTTGCGCAAAGTCTCCATTGGCGTGCGTCCAGCTTCCACCATGCCAATGCTTGCCCCCTTGGCCATAAATGAATAGATGCCCGCCGTATGGGCGAAGGAATGGTCCAGAGGCAGGATAAGCAGCGTACGGTAGGATGGAGGGATGTCCATCAGCGTTAGTGCCTGCTCCACGTTGGCCGTGTAATTGCGGTGGGTGAGGATGATTCCCTTGGGATCGGCGGTAGTACCGGAGGTATAGGAAATGTTGGCCGGGTCGTTCGGACCGACAGCATCCTTCCTGCGCTCAAAATCGTCGCGGCGTTTCTCAAGCAGCTGGTGCCCCATCCTGATCACCTTGTTCTTGCTGATTTCATCCTCTGCGTAGTGTTCCCGCGGATCCAGCAGGATGATCTGTTTCAGGTCGGGCAGATTGGCACGGATATCGGCGATTTTGTGGAGCTGTCCCTCCGAGATGATCAGCACCGAGGCATCGGAATGGAACAGCCGGAACTGCAGTTCCACTGGCGATAGCTTTACAGAGAGCGGCACATTTACAGCTCCGTTGAACAGGATGGCCAGTTCGCTGACAACCCAGTCGTTGCGTCCTTCCGACAGAAGCGCCACCCGTTCGCCCGGCTCCACGCCCAGTGCCATGAGTCCGGCACCGAACTCATGGATCTGGTCGAGTGTCTGCCGGTAAGTCGTCGGCTGATAGGGCTCCGGGCCGCTCCCCGCTGACTTGCCCATTTCGGCAGGGTTTGTTTTGCTTCTGCCTGTGGACTGACCCTTGGTAAGTCTTCGCGGTTTTTCCCACATATAAGGATTGTCGGCATATTTCTTGCAATAATGTTCGGTGAACTGGACTAGTGTTTGCATGATCTTGCAAATTTTCTTGAGGTGGCAGGGTCTCGTAGTTCAATGGTTTGAAATGCATTAGACTTTATTAATAGAACGCTTTTTTATTGCATAGTTTGATCACATATCTATAGATTATAATGGTATCAAGGAAAAGAACATGACAGCCACCCGCTGTCACAAGGGGGCACGATGCTTTATGTCATGTGCTTTCATTCCGGTCTTATGAGTCTAAGTTGATGTAAGCAGATGAAAATTTCATTAATTATTTCATGTGTTTAAAATTTTGGATTCATTTCGTCACATAGAATGACCATGACACTTTTAATCATGCTATTGTGTGACCGGGCTACGGTTATGGTCATTTCATCTGTTTAATATGTTATGATTCATAAGGACACATAGAATGACCATGACACTTTTAATCATGTTCCTGTGTGACCAGGATGGCATGCGGACATGTCGTGGCCCTTGGTTCATTTGGTTCACCTGATGGTGCCCGGCAATGCCTTCAGGCAATCGGAGACCATGCATTCGTATGCTGGTATCAGGCAGGGGGAAGATCAAAATTGATTCTGAAAGAGCAAGCCAAATAAAAATAAACGCAAGATGATGAAAACAGTAAAAAAAGCATTTGTATATCTGTTGAATTTCAGATACCTGATGAAATTCGGCTCCAAAGTGCCTGCATATCAGGAAAAAATCAACGTCAATCCCAATGATATCAAATTCAAGCTTAAGCACGATGTGGCGAAAAAGAGAATTACGAAGCTGCGAAGGCTAAGCGGATGCGTCGTGCAGGGAGATTGGGACCAACACGCTGATAATGGCTCAAATGAATTCAAGGATGATGCCATCGATACGCGATATAACAAAGGTATGTCATGGGAAGAAATCGGTATGTTTGAATACAAAATGAAAATCTTTGGCGATGACTCTGTTGAAATGCACAATGAATTGAAAAAGCGGTACATGAAGTTGGATGCTATTTATGAACAAATAAAAAAGGACGGGGCTTTTTCATCAAAGGATAAGCATTTGATCACGCTTTGCATTGGCAGAAATGGGGAACTGATTCATGTCGGGCAAGGAGCCCACAGAATTGCTATCGCGAAAAACCTGAACCTGCCAACCATTCCCGCCAGAATCGGGTTCGTACACCCTGATGGTATCTCGCATCTGGTTGCATACCGCTCGCTAAAGCCGCATAAATAATTCCTAAACAGAGTTCATTCGCTCAGAATGAACTCAGGTGGCCGGATGTTGTCATTCCCTTGAATCACAGCCGTAGTTACCCATATTATTGCATTGAGCAACTCCATGTAAATCGCTCGTGGACAGAAATTCTGGCACCATCAGCCTTCTTGCGTCACTCAACTGAAGCGATATTTAAGTGCCATTTTGTGACATTTCCCTGAACATCTGTAAGGATAGTCCAATATCGCGCTCTTATGTACAACATGTCATAAGGGATACGCATGTTTCTTGATGAACTCTCGTGTGGCAGCTTGTGAAAGGGCTGTCATCCTTAAAAACAGTTGCTCATTTCTGGCTGCAATTTCACGCACCCACCAAATGGTTGCCTGACACACTATTGTGTAGTCAGTTGAACTTTTTTTCTATAATGGTCAGTTATAATCATCAATCAGTGCTTGTTGTATTCTGTTGATAATACAAGACATGCAAGATAATATATCAGGCAAGCAAGAAAAAAATATCAATTAATTCAAATATTTTTAAAAAATAATTTGAATTTCTATCGCATCATCTCTACCTTTGCATGAGCTTGATTTAAACATCAGGCACACTCTGTGATTTTTGAAGGTAACTCTTTGACTACATAGAACATAACAATTACATGTCCCTGTAATGTACGCGAGTCGGTTGATAGCCGTCTCGCGTTTTTTTTTGCATGTCAAACATATGCAAACCAACGCATTCAATTTGAAAGAATGCCCCAATAATTTATTATATTCATCATGATAACGGCACTCCTTAAACTCCGTTTGCCGAATCAATCCGCACGATTAACCATTAAAAGCAGCCAGCCTGCCGCAACCGGATCTGAGCCCCGCACCTATGTTATTCGGAACAAACCTGCAATACGCAAACTCCTACAACAACCGAATTGTCCTGGAGATTATCCGCCTGCATGGACCCGTATCCCGGATGGATATTTCCCGCCAGACCCATCTTACAGTTCAGACGGTCACCAATATCACTAAAAAACTGGAAAAAAGTGGTCTGATTGTTGAACACTCACGCCAGATTTCCGGAAGGGGTGCTCCTGCCGTGCAGCTCAAGATCAACGAAGATGCCGCCTACTCCATAGGCATTGACTTCGACAAGGATCACCTGACAGCTGTGATGCTCAATCTCAATGGCAGGATCTGCTACGAAATGTCGCTGGATCTCGATTTCCCGTCACCAGAGGAGGCCGTGGAACTCATGAGCGGAACCGTCACCGGCATTATTCAAAGAAAAAAAATAAGCAAGAAAAAACTCTGGGGTGTGGGTGTCGGTCTGCCTGGTCCCATGGATCCGACCAAGGACAAAAAGGAAAGCGACGACATGATCAACCCGGATGCCCTGCCTGGATGGGACCATACTCCTGTCCTGAAGCAACTCCGGGCCCGGCTCAACCTGCCCATTATAATTGAAAACAATGCATCGGCTGCTGCCATTGGTGAGCACTGGTACGGCAAGGCCAAGCACATCGACTCTTTCTTCTTCCTCTATTTTGGTGCCGGTCTGGGTGGTGGACTGGTAATCCGGGGCCAGCTCTACTCCGGCCATACCGGCAATGCCGGTGAACTTGGCTATTTCCCGTCATCCTTGCGTTCGGGAAACGGCGACCGATTGTTTGAACATGACCACCTCGGCGGCTATTTCAATATGTCGCTGCTCAAGAAGAAGATGACCGATGCCGGCTACCCTGCATCCTCCCAGGCTGATTTGGGAACCCGATTCGAAGAGGGCAATCCCATACTGATGAAATGGCTTGAAACCGGCACGGACCAGCTCGTACCGCTCATCGCCGCGTTGGAGTATCTGATAGATCCTCAGACTATATTCCTGGGTGGACGACTTCCGGAAATCATCCTCTGTTGGATGCGCCAGCGTATCCTTGACGCACTCCCGCCTCATCGAATTCCGCGCAAATCGAGCCGGCCTGAACTGGAGATTGCATCGTCCGGTATAGATGCCGCCGCTCTCGGCGTCGCAACTTTGCCGCTATACACGATATTGGCCCCGGTCCCGGAACTGCTTATGAAACAGGACTTGCGACATGCCGACCATTTCGGACCTAACCCCTGAATAAAGATATCCCTCAACGCACGTTTTCATAACATGAGCACACACCGCGACGTCTCCGCTTTCAAGGCCTACGACATCAGGGGGATTTTTCCGGAACAGGTCAATGCATCGTTCATGGACGCCCTCGCCCGTGCGTTCACTACAAAGTTTCGACCAAAAAGTATTGTTATAGGATATGATGCTCGTATGTCCAGTGAAACACTGGCCGCAGCCCTGACAGAGGGGTTTCGTGACTCCGGGGTAGATGTGCTTGACCTTGGACTATGTGGCACCGAAATGGTCTATTTCGCCACCGGGACTTACAAGACTGACGGCGGGGTCATGATTACTGCAAGTCACAACCCGAAAGAGTACAATGGATGTAAAATTGTGGCCCGCGATGTGGTGCCCGTCGGGTCCGCAAACGGCCTGCTGGATATAAAGAAAATGGTCGCCGAAAACGGTCCGTTCCAACACTCATGTAGCGGCAACCCCGACCAGCGCGGCAACTACACCCGGCTTGATGTCACAAAGGAGTTTCTGGACTGGATGACCGGACAACTCCGCACCTCCATCGACAAAGAGCTCAGAATTGTCTTGAATGCAGGGAATGGAGCCGCAGGACCCACACTTCAAGCCCTTGCCGGCATGCTGCCATGCCGCTGTGACCTCCTTTATGAAAACCCCGATGGAAATTTTCCGAATGGCGTACCCAACCCCCTGCTCCCAGAATGCAGGGAGGATACGACCCGAGCCGTGCTCAAGAACAGCGCCGATCTGGGGGTGGCATTCGATGGGGATTTCGACCGGTGCTTCTTTTTCGATGAGAAGGGACGGTTTATCGAAGGATATTATATCGTGGGCCTGCTGGCACGGCAGATCCTGAAAAAACATCCCGGCGCCAAGATCATTCACGATCCGCGCCTTACCTGGAACACCATTGAAACCATCAGGGATATGGGAGGCGTCCCGGTGGAGTCCAAAACCGGCCACGTGTTTATAAAGGAGTTAATGCGCTTGGAAAAAGCCGAATACGGCGGCGAAATGTCTGCACATCACTATTTCCGTAGCTTCTGGTATTGTGATACGGGCATCTTGCCCTTCCTTCTGATCCTGGAGCTTTTGAGCAGCAGCGGCCGGAAGCTGTCGGAACTTGTGGATGAGGCTATCCGCCGATTTCCGGTCACTGGCGAACAAAATTTCACCATTACCGCCCCTCCGGCCCAAGTGCTGCGGGCCGTGGAAAGTCAATATGAAGGAAAAGGTACTGTCACGCACCGGGACGGACTTTCCATCAGTTTTGATGACTGGCGATTCAATCTGCGGGCCTCTAATACCGAACCGCTGCTCCGACTGAATGTAGAAGCCCGGAATGATGCGGGGCTGCTCCAGAATAAAAGGGATGAAATTGTTGCTTTGATTTCCAAATTCACATAATATTTTATCTATCTGGGATCCCACCTTGTCTTCATGGCACACCGGCTTTCCGCATCCAGGTCAACTTTATAATTTATACAGACTGTATTATGGACAATTTGCAATTCATGGAGGAACACACAAGGGAAGAGGTGTTTGAGCAGGTGTGTACATTTTTGACCGATAAAGGGTTCAGGATTGCTGACTTTGATCAAGAACGTCCCTGGGGCGGCTTTTTCGTGATCGACGAACGGCAAGCCCCCGATTTCTTACGGGAGTTTTTTCCGCACCTGGCCCTCGATGAGTTCAGCAGTTTCTCCAGGCTTAGCCCGAAGATTCTGATTGTTGCTCCTGGGAAAAGGCTTTCATGGCAGTACCACCACCGTCGCTCCGAGATATGGAAGGTTATTGGTGGCAATGCCGCCGTTGCCGTCAGTGATAATGATGAGGAAACCGAATACCGCCGGCACAAAGCAGGTAGTATCATCACACTGGAAAAAGGTGAGCGCCACCGTCTGATCGGTATGGATCAGTGGGGCGTCATTGCAGAGATTTGGCAACATACCGATCCGGATAACCCATCCGACGAAGAGGATATCGTCCGCCTGCAGGACGATTATGGCCGGTAAAATTCCGTGGCCGTCTGATCCCGGTCAAGCAGACTTTCATTTCTGAGTCAGGATGAAACTATTTCACTGTCCTGTCGTATAGTTTCCCAAATCATTCCGAACGGTACTCCATGTCACCAAAACAGGGAACCATCGAATGAAACTGATTGTTATTTGCGTCCGTTAAAGGATCAGATATCATGGATACTTCATTTTTACCTGCGGCTCAACGGCATCGTGTAACAAGTCAGCCAGCCGGTACTCATTTTCTACAAGCACTCATTTAATATCGTATTACCAATGAAAAAATTAGGAAGCGCCATCATCCTTACTATTGGTTGGGCCATCTTCATAGGAATTATAGCTATCAGCTGGATCTTCAGCATGTCAGTCTGACCCGGCATGCGCTGTCATCGACTACTTACCTCAATTGGCATTGCAAGTTCGATTCTTCTATCTGTCTAAGGTTATTACCTGTTGTCAGTAATTCGAAAGATCAGTAGTTTGGTTGTATATACAAGGCGATTTTTTTCCTTCACCGAACCGTACAAACAGACAGCCGAGGCAGATAGAATATGGAGTTCGAGAGCAAGCCAATTCCAAAATACTTTCAGATATACGAAGCCCTGGTCGATGAAATCCGCTCGGGAATATATTCCGAGGGGGACAGGTTTCCAAGCGATACAGAGCTGGTAGAACGCTATGGAGTTAGTCGGGGCACCATCCGCGAGGCACTCAAAATGCTCTTTCAGCGTGGATATTTGATAAGAGCGCAGGGAAAGGGGACATTTGTCACATACCGCAAAATTCAGCAGGATCCCGATCATCTTATCGGCTTCTCGGAGCTAATGAGGCGCAATAACATCCATCCATCTGCCCGCATTATCGAGAAAAAAATCACAACTCCGGGTGAATGGCTCACCAATATCATGAAATTGAAACCCAGCGACAAAGTTGTGCGCATCGTCAGGTTGAGATTGGGTGATGAGCAACCACTCATAATTGAAAGATCTTTCTTCAACTTTACATATTTTGAGCCGTTGCTGGATAAAGATCTGGAAAACAATTCCATATATGAATTGCTCTATAGGCACACATACACCGAACTTGGCGATGCATTTCAGCGCATAGAGGCTGTAAGCGCCGGGAAATCCGAGCATGAACTGCTCAGAGTTCCGCTTGGAACACCTCTTCTGCTGATGAAGCGTTTGATCAAAGTGTCATCAGGTGAATATTTCCAATATTCCGAAGATGTATACCGCAGTGACCGCATAAGCTTTACCACCCGGACTATCCCATACGGCAAGACACACGACTTCCAGGGACTGCCTCTCGACTTGTCTGCCGGGTAGTGGAAGTAAATAAATAACATGTAGTTGAAATTTATTTCAAAAAGTGCTTGACAATTTGGAAGCGCTTTTTGATCTTATATACTACTTGTATAGACAACCGAACATTAATACAACATTGGATAATCATGGCTGACCAATATATTCTCGCACTCGATCAGGGCACCACCAGCTCCCGCGCCATCGTATTTGACAAAAAAGGGGCCATTGTCTCCACGGCACAAAAGGAGTTTCAGCAAATCTATCCCAAAGCGGGATGGGTAGAGCACGATGGAAACGAAATCTGGTCTTCCCAGGCAGGGGTTGCCGCTGAAGCCATCACAAAAAAAGGTTTTAACGGCACCAACATAGCCGCCATAGGCATTACGAACCAGCGTGAAACAACGCTTATCTGGGACCGGGAAACCGGCAAACCGGTCTACAATGCCATAGTATGGCAGGACCGGCGCACATCGGATTTCTGTGATCAGCTAAAAAAGCAGAAGGGAATGATCGATAAGATCCGCAACAAAACCGGCCTGATCATCGACGCCTACTTCTCTGCTACAAAGATCAAGTGGATCCTGGACAATGTCGATGGTGTCCGGGAAAAAGCCAAACAGGGCCGGCTGGCCTTCGGTACCATGGATACCTGGCTGATATGGAATTTCACACGTGGCGATACACATGTTACCGATGCCACCAACGCATCACGCACTATGCTCTACAACATCCACAAGGGCGAGTGGGACAAAGAGATCATGGATATCCTGGACATCCCCGAAAGTCTGCTTCCCGAGGTCCGATCCTCCAGCGAGGTCTACGCCGAATCAAAAACCACCATCTTTGCCAGCAGGGTACCGATTGCCGGAATTGCCGGCGATCAGCAGGCCGCCCTTTTCGGACAGCGCTGCATCAGCTCCGGAATGGTAAAAAACACCTATGGGACCGGCTGCTTCATGGTCATGAACACCGGCACCAAGCCCATCACCTCACAAAACAACCTGTTGACCACCATCGCGTGGGATGTGGACGGAAAAGTGGAATACGCCCTGGAAGGAAGCATCTTCATTGCCGGAGCCATTGTGCAGTGGCTGCGTGACGAACTGGGCTTGATCCGCCGCTCACCCGATGTGGAAGCACTGGCGGCTTCCGTTCCCGACAACAACGGCGTCTACCTGGTACCCGCTTTCGCCGGACTGGGAGCTCCCCACTGGAACCAGCACGCCCGGGGCAGCATCGTCGGGCTCACCCGCGGCGCCAGTGCCGGACATATCGCCAGGGCCGCCCTGGAAGGCATCGCCTACCAGACCATCGACGTGCTGAAAGCCATGGAAGCTGATTCCGGAATCGATATCCGTGAGCTCCGTGTGGATGGCGGTGCATCCGCCAACAACCTGCTCATGCAGTTCCAGAGCGATGTGCTGCAGGCGCCGGTCGTCCGCCCGAAAACCCTTGAAACCACCGCCCTGGGAGCCGCCTATCTGGCCGGTCTTGCCGTGGGATACTGGAAGGACCACTCTGAAATCGACAACCAGTGGCAGCTTGACAAAAAATTCGAGCCCGAAATGTCCCGTGCCGGAGCCGAAGAGCTCATTAAGGGATGGGACCGCGCGCTCAAAGCCACCGTGGCCTGGTCCGAAGCCTGAAACCGGACCCGACCCCTGCAAATCCTACCAGATTGTTACTTCAAATTCAAAAATTTTTAAAATTATGAAACGATCCATAATGCTCGATGCCGTAAAGAAGGAAACCGGATACTGGGACTTCATCATAGTCGGTGGCGGTGCCACCGGACTCGGGGTCGCCGTTGACGCCGCAACGCGCGGGTTCAAAACGCTGCTTCTTGAGATGCACGACTTCTCAAAGGGCACATCCAGCCGATCCACAAAACTGGTGCACGGAGGAATCCGCTACCTGCAGCAGGGCAACGTCTCCCTTGTACTCGAAGCGTTGCGCGAACGCGGACTGATGATCCAGAACGCCCCGCACCTTGTCCACAACCAGTCGTTTATCGTCCCGAACTACGACTGGTGGGAGGGACCCTTCTATGGCGTCGGCCTCAAGGTCTACGACATGCTGGCCGGAAAACTCGGACTCGGGCCCTCGAAAAACCTTTCGCTGGCGAAAACCCGCGAACGCCTCCCCACCATCCGCACCCAGGGCCTCAAAGGCGGTGTCATCTACTACGACGGACAGTTTGACGATTCCCGACTGGCCATCAACCTGGCCGAGACAGCCGCCGAAAACAAGGGCGTGCTGCTGAACTACATGAAGGTCAACGATCTTGTCAAGTCGGGCGGATTCGTGCAGGGCGTTAAGGCCACCGACATGCTCACCGGCGACCAGTACGAGATCAACGGCCGGGTGGTGATCAACGCAACCGGCGTGTTCACGGACGACCTGCTGAAGAAAGACGACACCGAAGCCAAGCCGATCGTCGCCATCAGCCAGGGGATCCACCTGATCATCGACAAGAAATTCCTTCCGGGGGATACGGCCATCATGGTACCACAAACCGACGACGGTCGCGTACTCTTTGCCGTACCCTGGCATGGCAAAGTCGTTCTCGGGACCACCGACACCCCTGTCGACAATCCCTCCCTGGAACCGATGGCACTGGAAGAGGAGATCGAGTTCGTCATCAAGCACGCCGCCAAGTACCTCGACGGCAATCCCACACGCAAGGATGTGCGCAGCGTCTTCGCAGGCCTTCGTCCGCTCGTAAAAATGGGCGATTCCAAGCACACCGCCTCGCTCTCCCGCGACCATACGCTCATCGTAAATCCATCCGGACTTGTGACCATCACCGGCGGCAAGTGGACTACCTACCGGAAAATGGCTCAGGATGTGGTGGACCAGGCATCCATCATCGCAGGCCTGAACCCCGGCACCTGCGTGACCGAAAACCTGAGCATCCACGGCTGGCTGAAGAACCTAGACAAGAGCCACCCCCAGTACTACTACGGCTCCGATCTTGTATCCATCAAAAAAATCGTCAGGGACAACCCCGAACTGGGGGAGAAGCTCCACGAACGCCTCTCCTACATAAAGGCAGAAGTTGTCTGGGCAACCCGCAATGAGATGGCCATGACCGTGGAGGATGTGCTTTCACGCCGCACGCGGGCCTTGCTACTCGACGCGCAGGCCAGCATTGACATGGCACCCGAAGTGGCCCGGCTCATGGCAGATGAGGCCGGCTACGACGAAGCCTGGCAGAAACGGCAAGTTGAAGAGTACACGGAAGTGGCAAAAAGGTACCTGCTTGCATAGGTCACACAGTCGGTTCTCTACATTAACATTAACCACAGGAGTGCAACATGTCACCATTCATAGCGGAAATCATCGGTACCGGGATCCTGATCCTGCTGGGCAACGGCGTTGTCGCCAATGTCGTCCTGAACAAAACCAAGGGGCATCAAAGCGGGTGGATCGTGATCACCTGGGGATGGGCTATCGGCGTATTCGCCGGTGTGTTCACCGTGGCCCAGTTCAGCGGGGCGCACATCAACCCCGCCGTAACCGTTGGCCTGGCCACCGCCGGCCTGTTCGACTGGGCACTGGTCGCCCCCTATATTGTGGCCCAGATCATCGGCGCTGCTATCGGCTCGTTCCTGGTATGGGTTGCCTACAAGGACCATTTCGCCGCAACCGGGGACAAGGACCTGGTCCTGGCATGCCACAGCACCGCTCCCAACATCAGGAACTACACCTCCAACTTCCTCACGGAGGTCATCGGCACCTTCATTCTGGTGTTCGGGGTCCTGTACATCGCCTCGCCCGGGTTCATCACAACCGACGGCGAATTCCTCAAGGCCATCGTCATTGACGGACAGGAAGTCGGGTTCGGCCTCGGCGCCCTGGCAGCCCTGCCCGTGGCCCTACTTGTACTCGGACTCGGCCTGTCCCTCGGCGGCCCCACCGGATACGCCATCAACCCGGCCCGGGACCTGGGACCCCGCATCATGCACGCCATCCTGCCCATCCCCACGAAGGGGAGAAGCGACTGGGCCTACTCCTGGATCCCCGTAGCCGCGCCCGTAACGGGAGCAGCCCTGGCAGCTGCTCTCTTCTTACTGCTCAGCTGACCTGAAATGCTGACAGAAAACCATACTCCCTTTCATCGATCGATCCACGCATCAATCCATCTGTCCTTTATCCGGGTGGATGCGGCCGGCCTTCGGTCTCCGCACCGTGCTATCGAGCAGGGGCTGGCTGCCGGCATGTTCGGAAGCGGTCGATGACTGAGATCGGGCAAAGAATGACAAAATCGATTTCGCCTCTCGAAAGGAGGCATGGCACTCTTGCGCCCGCAATAGCACACATTCACTGTCAAAACCGGATATGATCATGAATCACCACATGCCACAATTCGCCGTTCTCGGTTCGCTGCTCCTTATGATGATGTTACCGGTAGCTCCCAAGCCTGCCCTGGCTGCTGACGGGTGGGGAATCACTGCCGGTGCCGATCTGCGAACACGCTGGATTTACAGGGGCATGGAACTTGGCAACTCCCCGCAGATCCAGCCGTCCGTATTCATTCGCAACGGTGGATTTCAGGCTGGCCTCTGGGCCTCGCACAGCCTCTCCCTTGCCACCGACAGCGGAGATCCCGGCTCGGTTTACCGTGAAACCAACCTCTGGATGCAGTACACATTTACGTTTGAGAGTTTCTCCCTCACTCCGTACCTGCAAAACCACTACAACCCCGTCAATGATCTGACCGATTTCTCATCCGACGGCTCCCATGCCCTGCAATTCCAACTGGGGCTGGCTGGCAGTGAGGACCTGCCATTTGATGTAATGGGCGGATGGGTTTTCCATGGCGATGATGACAACTCCCTCTATGTAGAAGCCGGGTACACACTGGCATCAGGGCAGAATCGTATCCGCACATTCATCTCGGGGACCCCGGCCAAAGCCGGCTTCAACGGCACGGACAAGGCCGCCGTAACACAAATTGGCATTCAGGCGGCGCGTATCCTGCCGATTACCGAATCATTCCAGCTTCCCCTGACCGTGGAGCTTATTGCCAACCCCTATGCCAAAACCACCTTTGGAGCGCTTATCCTGAGTTTTTGACCGGTAGGCAGGCAAATCGTACTGCTGCCGGAAGCGTTGAAAAGTCTTTATTATCCTCAGTAACCTCGAAGATGGATTAACTGCTACCGTCGAAATGTTAATGGCAACTTCTGAACCAGCCAATGTCGAAAGCTCTGCGTCGCCGCACGTATTATCAGCTATGTCACAAGCACTCAGTGTAAATAGAAGCAATGCGAGCAGTGCAAGCGATAGATTCCGCATACCGTTACCCGGCTTTTTTGATGGAATTGCGTGTCTCTTACATGACTCAACTTCGTTTTTATCAGATTCCCGGCTGCATGCAAATTTATTGAGGCAACAGGCAATTCCGGCATTCCGTTTTCAATAAGCGAAAAAAGCGCTTTTATAACATGATTTTCTAAGAAAATATCCGGGGAATTTGGTATCCTGAAACAATGACACATTACCATTAAAAGGAGAGAGTCCGATGCAAGAAATCAATAAAACTGTGGGAACCGTCCTGAAGGATATGGCCCGCATCCACCCGGATCACACAGCCATCACATACACCAAGCTGCCCTACAAACGAACCTGGGCAGAGTTCGATGCTGAAACCGACAGGGTTGCAAAGGGCTTGATGGCTCTTGGACTTGAAAAAGGGGATCATCTGGCCATCTGGGCCACTAATGTGCCGGAGTGGCTACAGACGCTTTTTGCAACGGCAAAGATTGGTGTAGTCCTGGTAACTGTAAATACCAATTACAAAATATTCGAAATAGAGTACCTGTTGAGACAATCCGACGCCAAAGCGCTGGTGCTGATCGACGGTTTCAAGGACAGCAGCTACACTGATATCATTGCCCGGCTGTGCCCGGAGCTGGAAGAATCCGTGGATGGCAAGGTCGCGTCAAATAGATTTCCCGAGCTTGAACATATCATTTACGCCGGCGACAATACCCCGCAAGGCATGCTCAACTTCGCACGGATCGAGGAGCTTGGCAACACTGTCAGCGATGAGGAATACATGAAGGTTCAGGATGGCCTGGACTGTCACGAGATCATCAACATGCAATATACCTCGGGCACCACGGGCTTCCCGAAAGGTGTCATGCTCACCCATTTCAACATCCTCAACAACGGAAAGGGGGTCGGGGAGTGCATGAAGCTCACGCATGAGGACAAACTCTGCCTGGCCGTGCCGCTCTTCCACTGCTTCGGGCTCGTGCTGGGTGTGATGGCCTGCCTGACACACGCCACCACTATGGTAGTATTGCCCTATTTCAGGCCGCAGGATGTGCTTGATGCGTGCCAAAACGAAAAATGCACAGCATTGCACGGCGTGCCGACCATGTTCATTGCCGTACTCGAGCATCCCGAATTCAAGAACTACTCCTTCAACCTTCGCACCGGCATCATGGCAGGCGCACCATGTCCGATCGCCGTGATGAAAAAAGTGGTCAACGATATGGGGGCAAGTGAGATCACCATAGCGTACGGTCAAACGGAAGCCTCACCCGTGTGTACGCAGACCCGGGTGGATGACAGCATCCGGCACCGGGTGGAGACTGTCGGACGGGTTCTGCCGGGTATCGAAGCCAAAATCGTGGATCCATCCACCGGCAAGGAACTCGGGGCCGGCCAGCCCGGCGAATTCTGCGCACGGGGTTACAACATCATGAAAGGATACTACAATATGCCCGAGGCTACTGAGGAAGCCATAGATGACGAGGGCTGGCTGCACACAGGTGACCTTGCTACAGTAGATATGGACGGTTACTATAAAATCGTCGGTCGTATCAAGGACATGATCATACGGGGCGGTGAGAATATCTATCCCAAGGAGATCGAGGAATTCCTTTACACCCACCCCGACATCCTGGATGTGCAGGTGGTCGGACTTCCAAGCAAGGAATACGGGGAGGAGATTGCCGCCTTCATTATCCTGAAGGAAGGAAAGAAATTGACGGAAGAGGAGATCCAGGAATTCGTCAAGGCCAACATGGCACGTCACAAAGTGCCCAAATACGTGCGGTTTGTTTCATCGTATCCGACCACGGCCAGTGGCAAGATCCAGAAGTACAAACTCCGCGAGCAGGGCATTGAGGAATACAATCTGCACGAGGACGCAGGTATCGAAACCGCATAACCGCCGAACGCATCCACTGTTCCTGCTATTTCAGCACTGAATTACATACGATGGCCGTAATAATGCTGAGGATCCGTGCGAAAATGGCCCACGCGGCCTTCTTACACGCACTCATCGTTTTTGAACGGCCCCTGGATCATAAATGACCAGACGACACAAATAATTGCAACAATCCAAACAATTGTTTCCTTAGTCTGTCATTTTGGTTAATGTCAGGGATTGCCACGATATCTGCAGGTGTTATAAAAAAGAAATCGAATCACTCATGTCTTTCATAGCGAGAATCTCAGAAAAATCGGAAAGAAGCGGAGTAGTTTTCCCATCAAAAAGTGCGGATGAAGTGAAAATCACACTGGGGGAAAGGGTTTTTCTTGAACTGTCCGGACAAACATATGATCTGGGACCTGTCAGCAATGCTGAAACCGGACTTCGGGTTGTAATTCCCGATACAATGATGGACGAACTCAAGCTTCAACCTGGTATGAAGCTGTATGTGCGAAGAAAGGACGAAGTCATCAGCATGCGCGTTCTCACAACAAGCTTCAACGATTGGATGACGTGCAAAACCTGTTCCGGTACATTTCACGAAGGCAGATAACCGCATTGCCGCGGTTAAACCATCATAATAAACCTGCCGCTGTCCCAAAAAAACCTCGCATACCATTGGTCTGCAAGGTTTTTGGTACCAGAGGTGGGACTCGAACCCACACGGCCGAAGCCACACGAGTTTGAGTCGTGCGCGTCTACCAGTTCCGCCACTCTGGCTTAAATCCAAAATTACAAATTCCCCCGCCTAAATGAAAAACCCAATTTCCTGTTCATTTCAATAATCTGGTGAAACCTATCGTTGACAATGGGTGTTAGTGAAACGAAGGCGGTAACAATGATAAATACGGCTGTTCATGTCATCACGTACAAATTAACCTGATTGTGGTTATCTTACCCGTTCGAACATTTCCACCATATTAATCAGCGATAAGTGTCAGACAAAAATCAAAAAAAAGAAGAGAATCGAAACACCCCGGGGTCCTATCCGCCGCAGCAGGCGCCGGGACCCTCTCGAATAATGGTTTTCTATTTCATGATTGCCGCAATTTTGGGCGTCTGGATTCTGTACTCCTACTACGGTGGGCAACTCTCGCCCGACCAGATACAGTATAGCACATTCCGGACTGAGCTCAAAAACGACAACGTGCGTGAAGTAGTTGTCCAGGGCGATCGCATAGAGGGAAAGCTGAATGAAACCTCCAGGCGTCGCGGTGCTGATGGCGACACCATCTCTTTCTCTGAATTTGTGACCTATCTTCCTTCCTTTGGTGACGACGAGCTGATGAGGTTGCTAGAGGCGAGCGGTGTGGATGTGACTACCATACCGGAACGCGACAGCAGCTGGATCTATTTCCTGTTCATGACCCTGCCATTCCTGCTCATACTGATAATCGCGATCGCATGGTACCGCCGGATGAATACGCAAGGTCAGGGAATGTTTTCTATCGGAAAAAGTCAGGCCAAGCTGCACCGGCCAGGAGAAGGCAGACGCACCACCTTTGATGATGTGGCCGGGGCAGACGAGGCCAAACGCGAACTTCAGGAGATTGTCTCTTATCTGAAGGATCCATCCAAATTTGAAAAACTCGGCGTCAGAGTTCCGAAGGGCATTCTTCTGTATGGCGCACCAGGCACCGGCAAAACCCTCATGGCTCGTGCTGTGGCAGGTGATGCCGGCGTGCCGTTCTACAGCATAACCGGCTCCGACTTCATGGAAATGTTGGTCGGCGTGGGCGCAAAACGCGTTCGTGAAATGTTCAAGAACGCCAAGGAAGCCGCACCGGCCATCATCTTCATCGATGAGCTGGATTCTATAGGCCGACGTCGAGGTGCCGGTCTTGGAGGCGGGCATGACGAACGCGAACAGACGCTCAACCAGCTGCTTTCCGAGATGGACGGTTTCGAGACCAACGACAGCGTCATTGTCATGGCAGCCACCAACCGTCCCGATATCCTGGATAAAGCCCTGCTGCGCCCCGGACGCTTCAACCGCAAGGTGGAGGTGGGATTGCCATCCCAGGAGGACCGGATAAAGATCCTGCAGATCCATGCACGCAACAAACCACTGGCCGATGATGTCAATTTCGAAAGCGTATCCCGGGGTACTCCCGGGTTCAGCGGCGCTGATCTCGAAAACCTGCTCAACGAGGCGGCAATGATGACAGCCCGCGAAGACCGCGACAAGATCACCCAGCGTGACATCGACATTGCAAGGGACAAGATCATCATGGGTCTGGAGCGCCGGGGTGTAGTCCTGAACGAAGAAGAGCGCCGCCTGCTGGCCTACCACGAAGCTGGTCACGCCATTGTAGCCGCCGCTCTCGACAACACCGATCCGGTTCACAAAGTAACCATCATCCCACGCGGACAGGCCATGGGAGTCACCCAGCAGCTCCCCGAACGCGACCAGTACCTGTACCGCAAGGAACACCTGCTGGACCGCCTGGCCGTAATCATGGGTGGCAGGGCGGCAGAACGCATGATTTTCAACACAGCTACAAGCGGCGCCGAAAACGACCTGAAACAGGTCACAAAACTGGCACGCAAAATGGTACTGGATTGGGGAATGAGCGAAACTTTCCGCTACACCGCTCTTGGCGGACAGCGCGAGGAGGTGTTCCTCGGCGAGCAGATTGCCAACCAGCGTGAATACAGTGATGAGACCGCACGCGAAGCCGACCGCGCCGTCAACGGGATACTCGAAGAAGCCTACAGCAGGGCCGAGCAGGTCCTCAGGAAACACCGAAAGGCTTTTGACCGGCTGGCAGAGCTGCTGCTTGAGAAAGAAGAGGTCATGGGCGATGAAATTCTGGAGCTTGTAGGTAAAAAACCGCGCCGAACGGAAAAAATGACAGAGGCCGGTAGCATCAGCAGACAAAACGGGTCCCGTAAATCAAAGGAAGACACTCCAACTGATGGCGTTGCATCCACCAGTGACAGCAAAGCCTCAGATGACAACAAGGAAAAGCCCGAGTCAAAGGAAACCGGCGAACCAATAGAGAAAAATCAGAACGATTGAACCTCGGGGCTTCCTTGCCGGGATTCTTGCAGTCCCGTAACATAACCTTTCAGAGAGATCATGATGATTCTCAGGAAAGCAGCATATATTTTGTTTGTAGCGATACTGATGGTTGCCGGGGTAGTGGCAATCGTCCTCTACCGGACAGTAAATGTTGCTTACGAAATACCTGATGTCGAAGCGGTTCATTATGAGGACATCCCTCTGGATGACGCCGTTAAGCACCTGTCCGCGGCCATAAGGCATCAGACCATATCCACCCAGAGTCAACCAAGCCCCTACAGGGACCAATTCGACGCTTTCATCGATTTTGTCCGCGAAGCATTTCCACTGATCCATGAGCATCTGGATCTGAAAGTCATCAATGGGTACACGCTTCTGTACAAATGGGAGGGAAGCAGGCCAGACATGCCCGCCGCCATGATGCAGGGCCATTATGATGTGGTACCGGTAGAGCCAGGTACCTATGATAACTGGACACATCCGCCATTTGAGGGAGTGGTCTCCGATGGATTTGTCTGGGGACGCGGTGCCATTGACGATAAAAGCGGAATTTTTTCGTACCTGGAGTCAATTACCTATCTGCTCGAACGGGGTTATGAACCCGAACGCACACTTTATGTGGCTTTGAACCATGACGAAGAAGTCGGCGGCCGCCAGGGGGCGCGCAAGGTCGCGGATTACCTGCTGGAAAATGATATCCCTATCAAATTCCTGGTGGATGAGGGAATGCCCGTTGTAGAGAAAATAATGGAGGGACTGGAACACCCGATCGCTATGATTGGTGTGGCGGAAAAAGGATATCTCAGCATAGAGTTGGAAGTCAATATGGAGGGAGGCCACTCATCCATGCCGCCGCGGGAAACCACCATAGGCGCCCTGAGCGAGGCTATAACCAACCTGAAGAAACAGCCCATGCAGGGCCGAATCCCCGGTCTGCTAAGGGAAACATTTGATCCGCTTTTGCCCGACCTGCCCTTTGTTTACCGCATTGGACTCTCCAACCTCTGGCTGTTCGGCGGGGTGATTGAGGAACGCCTGGGCTACATACCCCACACCAATGCTGCATTGAGGACCACCATCGCTCCCACCATGTTCCATGCCGGAATCAAGGAAAACGTGCTTCCCCAAACGGCAAATGCAATTATCAATTTCCGGATCCATCCCAATGACAATATCCGGGAAGTGCTATACTATGTTCAAAGCACTATTGACAATGACTTGATCGATGTGCGAGTGCTGGACGGGGCCAGGGAGCCCTCGCCGGTAACCTCCACCGCTTCTGAAGCTTACAAGCTCATGAAACACACAATCCATGAAACTTTCCCCGGCATTCCCGTTGCACCGGCCATGTTCCTGGCAGCAACGGATTCACGCCATTTCACCGAGGTCACCGACTATTTACTGCGCTTTCGTCCCATACGTGCCCGGCCTGACGATAGAGGAAGGATTCACGGCACCGATGAGCGGATTTCCGTGGATAATTACGGTGAGATGATCGCTTTCTACATACGGTTCATCAAAAATGCTACCAGCGGATCACCAGCCACAGAATGATCAGGATCACAAAGATCCATGCCATCATCATGCGCCCTTTTTGCTCCGGAGGGAACTCATAGCCGCAATAGGGGCAGACCTCTTCATCTGTTGAGGACTCCAGGGCGCAGGCAGGGCATTCGCGGGTGGTTTCTTTTGCTCCGAACATACGGCAAGGTACGCATCACATGGCAAATCTGGTACCTGAAATACCCATTTCGTACAGGTTCAGGATGCGTGCAACAACCGAATCAGACTGATCTTCGTAGGGTATGTGAACCGGCACCGCCTTGTCCAGCCAATCCTCAAGATATCCAACCGATCCCTTGTCCAGTCTTCGCCTTACAGACACACCAAGCTGTCGCAGGGCCTCGCCGTTGCACTGCTGTTCATACTGACCCACCATTGGTATGGCCAGCATTGCTTTTCCAAGAAAAAGCCCTTCAGATGGCGCCTCAAAACCCGCACCGCAGACAAGCCACTGGCAGCCAGCCAGACTGCTGACATAAGCATCGTGATCAACTGGCCGCACTTTTACGTTTCCCGTTTGATAGGGCCGCTGCGCGTTTTTGGAAAAGACCTGCCATTCAACACGGGGAATCTGCATGAAAAGGTCTGTAAGCATTCGGTCGTCATAGGAGGGAAGGTAAACGGTGACATGACCACCCTGAGGGTGATTCTTGTGGATCATATCCCTGATTTGTTTGCTTATGACGGGGTTGAAAATGGTGTCGTCATAACGCTGGTAATGAAAACCAATGTAGTTGGATCCAGGGGCATATCTGTGAAATATGTATTCACCAAGAATGTTCCTAGGTTTTGGTCTGGGACTTTTTGGGGAAAGAAACGCCGCCTGATGGCTCAGGGATATGCACATTCTTCCGGTCCTCATGGCGGCGCGGGACGTAATCGGTTCAAAATCACTTATGATCAGGTCATAGGAGTGTACTGGAAGTGTGCGGATGTCGCGCAACAGACGCAATGGTTTGAACTTCCGCAAACTATCGATATAGTCTATCCCTCCGTTTTTCCCAAAAGTGTATCCCAGTCCGTGGACCTGGTAGTTCACCTGTCTGCCCAATTTTACTTCCGAAGAGGTGCCGCTTACCAGAACATCAACCTCTGCTACTTTTTCAAGCAATGGAAGAAACGTTCGCGCACGGCTGATATGGCCGTTTCCGGTGCCCTGAATCCCGTAAAGTATCCTCATAGTTTGCTATCGGCTAATCATGCTCACCGTTTTCAAAAATCTCCTGGATGATCCCCGTTCTGCTCAAAATCTCTTTCAGGTCATCAGTACTGTTGGCATGTCTGCCCTGATTCTTGGATGTTTTTTTGATCCTGTTTCGCGAACCTCCATTTTCGGCAGTATGAGCTTTTGGTTCGCTGGCGGGTAGATGATCTCCGTTCAGCGAAGAATATGCCCCGTTGTGCGACCCATTAACCCCATTGGGAGCAGTTACATCATCACTATTGTACCCGATTTGAAATGCGTTTTCGATATCGGTGCATTCGGTTGAGCCGGCCGGGTCAATGAAAGAGTACCGGTGAAGGGTCCATTGCCGATCAAAGTACTCCAGAGCCGTCAGGTTTTCAACCCAGTCACCGGAATTCAGATAGGTCACCTTGCCGTGGCCATTGCGATACTGCTCAATATTTGGCCTGTGGATATGTCCGCAAACCACATAATCGTATCCGTTTTCTATAGCCAAGTCCGTTGCCGTGCGTTCAAAATTGCTGATGAACTTGACTGCCGATTTGACACTGTCCTTAATACGCCTCGAAAAGGACATTCGCCCTCTTCCGGCTCGAATAGAAACGAAATTGATGACCTTGTTTAGTCGGATCAGCAGATTGTATCCCTTTCCGCCCAGACGGGCCACCCACTTTGAGTATTTCATTGTGACATCAAACACATCACCATGAAAGAACCATGCCTTTTTGCCGTCGATTTCAAGCACAAGCTTGTCAACAAGATGGAAGTTGCCAAGATGGAACGGGGAGTACTTCCGAAGCATCTCATCATGATTTCCAGTCAGATAATAAATGGTGGTTCCTCTTGTCAGCATTCCCATCAGGGTTTTAAGGACCCGCATGTGCCAATCTGGCCAGTAGGATTTGCGGAACTGCCAGATATCCACAAGATCACCATTGAGAATGAGAATGCTGGGTTGGATGCTTTTCAGGTAGGCGTTCAGTTCCTGGGCATGGCACCCGTATGAGCCGAGATGCACATCAGAAATGACCACTATGTCCGGTTTCCTTTTCTCCATTCGTTTTTCTCTGTAAGAAAGGACTTTAGTGTTACCATAGTGTGATCCGCGTATTATCAAATGGTTGCATGTTTGGATCTCCCAATGACTTCACGATCGACGGTTTACAGGCAGAATCGTTATCTTTGGACAATGAAATCACTGGTATTTGTTGACAACGAGGATAGCACCGACCCGGCAGAGAACCTTGCTCTGGAGGAGTATGTCCTGCGGCATATGGACCCGACCTGCGACTATCTTTTGCTCTACAGAAATGAGCCTTCCATCATTGTAGGTCGGAATCAGAATGTGCTGGAAGAGGTCAACGACTCTTTTGTAAGTCAACGTGGGATTCCGGTGCTTCGCCGGCTATCGGGTGGCGGCACCGTCTATCACGACCCGCAGAACCTCAACTTCAGTTTCATCACGCGTTACGAATCATCCCGTCTCCACAATTTCCGCTATTTCAATGAGCCTGTGGTGCGGGTTTTGCAATCTTTGGGTGTACCCGCAGAAATGAACGATCGTAACGATATTCTGGCCGGTGGAAAAAAGATATCGGGCAGCGCCCAGTTTTCTTCACGGGGCCGGATGTTCAGCCATGGAACCCTGCTGTTCAATTCAAAGCTCGAAGACCTTGAAGAGGCGCTTTCTGTCCGTATGAAACACATTCGGTCGAAAAGCCATAAATCGGTTAGGAGCAAAGTGGCGAACATTTCTGAATTCCTTGAGCATCCTATGGAAATAGGGGAATTCAGGCGTTATCTGTTGGATGGTCTTACAAGTAATGGTGTTGTTCTCCAGCGTTACCGGCTCACGGAAACGGACCGCAAACGAGTCAGTGAAATCCGTCAATCCCGGTATATCAGTTGGGAGTGGAACATCGGCAGGTCGCCAAAATTCCGGGTGGAGCGTACCCGCGTCATCAACGGAATGACCGTCTCGCTCGACCTGCATGTCAGCAAGGGACACATCGAACAGATAACTGTTTCCTCTGAGGGCTTTTCCGGGTTTGCCAGGGTCAGCAGGGCGCTGGAAGGAACAAGGTATGATCGCGAAAGCGTGCAAGCCGGACTGTTGCGATTCTGGAAGCAGACAGAAGGGGAAGGGGAAGACAAATTCCCGTTAAGTGCCGCTTCCCTTGCCGAGCTGGTTTATGGCGAGGATCACGAATAACACTACTGCGAGAAGATCCATGCTTCCGGGTTGACTCCGGATCGGATCCTGACCAGTTCCTGTTCAGCACGTGCCCTTGTTGAAAATGAGGCATAGCTTACAATGAACAGGCCGCGACCTGGATCTGTGATTATGGCGGACTGCTCAAATCCCTCTTCAGTGATTTCAGCAAGCATGCGATCGGCATTGTCTTGATTGCGGAAAGCGCCGGCAACAAGATAATAGCGGGTCTGATCAGGAGCAGCTTCCTCAGGCGCGGGAGGACCCATGGGCACACGTTCGGTTACACCCGGGTCCGGGAGCCCAGCCATATCTTCCAGTTGCACCTGTATTTGGCCCATTTGCCGTTCCAGTTGCTCCAGTTTAAGGTCTTGTGCGTCCAGCTGCTGTTGCTGGTTCGTATTGATGAGTTCACTGAACTCGGTCAGATTTGCAGACAGCGATTGCAGCCGGCGAGCGAGCTCCTGATTCATCCTGTCGCTGCGCGCAAGCTCGGCACGCAGACGGGCCAGATCATCTTCAACAGAAGTATCCGATGAGGGTGCCTGTGGCTCCCATCCTCGGCGCTGCCAATCAGTGTGCCTGGTTTCCGAGCTGCCAAGTTTAATGGTGATGCCGGCACTTGTTTTGATGAACGAATCTCCGCCGCTGATGAAACCGGTACGCTCGGCTCCGGGAAGCCGTTCAAATCCATCCAGCAGATCACTGTCAGAGTGGTTCAACTCGCCTTGCAGAAACAGGTCTATGCGCCTGTTTACCCTTAAGGATGCTCCTGCCCCCAGACTCAGCACCATGGCATTACCGGAAAAGTTGTTTCCAATGTATCCCTGAAGCTCCCGGTTTCGAACCCTGACATCCACCCGCATCATGTGCAGGCCCGTAGTAGTATAGATAGCCAGCCGGTCAGATACCGGAGCCTGTCCGGCCAGCATGCGAAGTACATTCAAGCGCGCACCAAGGCCACCGGAAAAGTAGTCATTTGAAAAACCGGTGATGTGCATCATGGATTCATCCGCCCGAAACACTCCCACCCCGAAAGACCCATAAACAGAGACGATCGGGCTCATGGAGTAGCGGATCTGGAACCCTCCGTGGCCGGTTACCTTCGAGTCGAATGTGAACTGACCGAAAGTTGCACCGCCATTGAAATCAAGACTCCAGTTGCCCGGGGTGTCACCGGCTGAAGCGGGACGTGCAGCAAGACCGAAGGCCAGTAGAAACATGGCCAAGGCGGCGAGTGTTGCCCTGAGACTCGAGTAGGGGGGGATGCACATGTTGTGGTCTCTACACCGTTATTTTACAAAGACCCACGAATCAGGATTCACTTCTGCCCGGATCCGACGCATTTCATCCAGCGCAGCTTCCCTTGTCGGATGTCCACTGTAAACTACAAGGTAGTTGTTCCTGCGCTGATCATGCTGAATGGAGGCTCCTTCAAAACCCTCGTTGCGAATAATACCAAGCCCGCGTTCGGCATTTGCCATGGTCCGGAAAACGGCAGCGACCACGAAGAAACCGTGTTCTGACGGGTCCACTCGCGTTGGCTCTACCGGCTCAACACGCGCGGGTTCCTCAGGTGCCACAGGCTCAGCTGGTACTACGGGCTCTACTTCGACAGCTTCAGGCTGAATCGGCTCCAATCGTTCCTCCAGGCTCTCAATCTTACGCTCCAAACGCTTGAATTCATCCTTGTGGGCTGTGTTGATGAGGTGGCTGAATTCGTTTATGGTCTGATTGAGCGACTGAATGCGCTGCGTCAGCTGTGCTTGTGTGTTTTCGGTTTCTTGAAGTTTCGCCTCAAGCCGCAGCACATCGCGCTGCAGGGAAAGCGCCAGCGGATCGGTGCGGTGATCCCATTGCTGCCAGTCCGAGTGACGTACCCGCGACCTTCCGAATTTTATGCTGAAGCCGGCACTGGCATTCAAAAAGGAATCGCCACCGCTGAAGCGTCCAGTACTCCCGCCGCCACGCCGCTCGTATCCATCCAGCAGGTCACTGCCAGAGTGGTTGAACTCGGCCTGGGCGAATATGTCCAAACGGCGGCTTATGCGGTATGTCGCCCCTGTTGTGATCCGGTATATCACAGCGTTGACTGGCGCATCCCTGCCTACGTACCCGGGCAGTTCTACATTGCTGACACTCAAATCACCGCGCATGAGACCGATGCCGGTCGAAGCATAGAGTCCGAAATTTTCCGTCACAGAATTCAGCCCGGTGAGCATTCGAAGTATGTTCATACGGGTGCCAAGCCCGATGGCAAAATAATCGCTCGAAAAGCCGTTGGCATCTTGCATGGATGCTTCGGACCGGAACTGTCCGAATGCCATGTCTCCATAAAAGGAGACTACCGGATTCATGGAATAACGGACCTGGAAACCCGCCTGAGGTGTGGTTTTTGAGTCAAATGTGAAGAAACCTGAAGTGATCCCTCCCTTGAGATCCAGACTCCAATTGGATGGATAATCGACTGCACGGACCTCTGGAATGAACAGAAACAACAATGCTGCAGCTGTCAAGAGTGTCTTTTTCATAACGAACAAGGTTTTGTGTTAGGTTGCGACACGCCCTGGAGAAGCTGGAATAGCTCAGATATCAGGACACGAATTATTAAAAAAAAGGACACACTCGGCGAAAAACATCCGATTTCACCAATTATTTACCCGCCAAACCGTGTTTCCCACCAGTGCGGCTCATCCTTGAGCCACTTGTCAAACCACGACAATATAGCATCTTTCCATTGAATAAACTTGTTGTAGTCTAAAATATGGTGATCCTGATCCTCAACCGCCACAAAGGCCACATCCCTTCCCAGCAGCTTCAGCGCAGTGAACATCTGAAGGCTTTCACCAGGGGGCACATTGGTGTCAGACATGCCGGTGACAAGAAGAAGAGGGGTGTGGATGCGGTCGGCATGAAACACCGGACTTCGTCCTACATAGATATCTTGCCGGTTCCAGGGATAGCTTCCGGCCGTTGCTACACCACTGTACTGGTAACCCCAAAAACCTTCCCCCCAATAACTGGCCAGGTTGCTGATGCCTGCATGAGATACCGCGGCGGCAAACAGATCGGTCTGCGTGAGCAGGTACATGGTCATGAAGCCGCCATAAGATGCGCCTATGGCCCCCACACGCTCCGGATCAGCGTAGGAATGAGCCTCCAGAAACGCCCGGGTGCCCTGAATGATCTCATCCCCGGCAATCTTGCCCCAGTCGTTGACATGCCTGGCGGAGAGTTCCTGTCCATATCCAATGGCCCCGCTTGGTTGCACAACGTACACGAGATACCCCTTGGATGCATAAAGCTCTTTGGGATAGCGGCCGGCAAAGGCACGTGACACCGGAGTGGTGCCGCCGTAGTAGTACACGATCACGGGCCAGGTACGTTGAGAGTCGAAATCGGGCGGATAGTAAACATGCCCATCAATTTGCTCATTCCGATCGTTGGTAAAAGTCCATTTTCTCACTTCTCCGAACCGGATGTTCCCATACGCTTCCGCGCTTGGGTCATGAAGTACGCGCGCCTCGGGACTACGCCGGGTGAAGTCGATAACCCAAGCCTTGGGCGTATCGGAGGCTCCCGACCCGTTCATAATGGCAACGGACCTGTTGCGCGCCAGATCAAGGGAATGTACCACATCCGGACCTCCCTCATACTTCCGGAAGGAGCGATCCCGCGTGTCGTACCGATAGATTCTTTCATAGGCGGCGTCCGTAGCCACAATGTAGATGTATCGGCCGGTTTCATCCCAGCGCGCATCCGATACCGAAGGGGCAAACTCACGGGTTATGGCCTCGGTTTCACCCGTTGCGCGATGGTAAATGTAGGCCTGGGTGTCATAATCGTTGGCAAGTACCGTATCAGGCACATTCACACCCAAACCACCAAAATCATTGGGCCCGCCCATGACAAGGATACGATCTCCGTCCGGTGAAAAACGGGCCATGCTGCCAAAAGAGAGTGTGAAAAGTGAATCAATCTCCATTGTTTCCAGGTCCAGGATCACATACTCCATCTTTCCGTAAGGCGGAGCCTTATAACTCTCATGCGACCGAAGGTAGAGGATCTCTTTTCCATCGGGGTGAATACTGCCGAGCATTGTCGTTACAAGGCCGGCCGTCAGGCGTCTTGTGGTTCCTTCGGGTACGTTAAGCTGGTACAGAAAGGTGCGGGTATGAAACCCGGGGCGACGGTCCTGAAGTCCGTGATAGCGCATCACGCCATGCGTTCCGGGCCTGTGCTCCTCGCGCAGACTGTATACCACGAACGAGGCATCAGGCGACCAGCTGTATCCCGCAAAATCCTTCATATTCTTGAGGATGCGATCCTTTCTTCCAGTCTCAAGGTCAACGACCCACAAGTCCGTGCCGCTGTTACCTGATGTGGTGTAACTGAAACGACGCCCGTCCGGCACCCACCGCATGCCCGTAATTGCCATTCCGCCGGCATAACTGCGGTAAAGTGAGCCGTCTGATGTCCTGATTATGTCAATTCGGGTTTCCAGGGATCCGTCAGGCGGATGGTTTTGACTCACGTGGACAGCCGCCAGCTCACCATCCGGACTGATGGAAACACCTGCCGGACGGGGGGCATTGGATATATCGCGCTGCAGAACGGTGCGCGCCGGATCCAGGCTCCAGGAAAGTGAACCGGTGTGGTCTCCGGCCTCCAGGCTCGCATCAAGGGACCAGCTGCCGATGCCGGAGCCGGCAGGGTGGACCAGCTTTACGATTACCTGATGTTTGCCGCGCCTGAGTTCAAAACTGTGGCTTGTGCTCCCGGCCTCTTCATCATCTCCAGGCTGGGTGGTCGCCTTGATGGCCGCTTCTTCACCGTTCAAGAATACCCGCATCATTCCCCGGCTTTTCAATGTGAGCGTTCCGGTCACGAAACGGTCGGTCTCAACATAGCCGGAAAGCCAGAGGACATCATGCGTTGATTCAGATCCGTTTGGGAGGGTCACCGAGCCGGCACTGTCAGCAGGGACACGCGACCACCGGAGATCCTTGTCCCTCGACCAGGAAACAGTTTCGCCCTCCGCCGGCTCCCATGTGCCGTAGCGCGCCAGGTCGGCTTTCAGGATCCTTTCCACCGTCCAGGTACTCCCGCTGATGCCCGGGACATCATGATATACAGGGCTATGCGTGGCCACCGGACCCGCAAGGAGCCAGTGCCCGGGAATCAAAACGGAGTCCTGTTCGCTGGCTTGCGCCTGATTGAACAGAATCATCGCGGACAGGAACAAAAATGTGCTGATAGAATATAAGTGTTTGTAAATCATATTGATGAATGTATTGTGATGATAAGTATTATAACAGCATTGTGATACCTTGTTCCTGAATCAGCCGGTGGTCTGTTGCTGAATTTCCACCAGTTTGGAAAGCGCTCGTTTGCGCAAGTCCTGGAAGCGGGGTTCTGCAAGCTCTGCATTGGTGAACTGCAGATGCAGCCAAATCAGATAGGTGGCCATCACATCTTCATAACAGTAATTTTCAATGCGGTCAAGATCTCCTTTACGGAACATTTCAAGTACTTCATTACCTTCCCCAGTGACTTTTACGGGTATGCCGATCAGAGTGCCGATGTGCTTGAGTTTCGGGAAGCTGCTGGCCCCGAAATTGCTGAATTCATCCATCAGATCAAGATTGTGCTTGCTGAAGCGGTATCGGATATCATGCGCATTGAGCCTGGGTGGCAGTTGCAATCCATGCTTCATAGCCCGATAAGTGATCAGTGGCAGATCGAAACCCTTTCCATTGTGGTGGATAACCCCGAAGTCCTTGTAAGTCCTCAGTGCGTCAATAAGCGCGACCAGGCCCTCTCGCTCATTGGTTCCACTCCACGAAACCTTCTGGCGAGGTTCACCCGAAAGGGTGATCCAAAGACCGACCCATGACACCATCTGGTGGTACATGGGGGGAAGAAATCCCGATTTGCCCCTTCCAAACTCCTCCGCTGCTCGCTCAAGCAGCTCATGGTCGTCTTCAGGTGGCATTTCCATCAGCTCGCGAAGGAATGGAATGTCAGGTATGGACTCAATATCAAATACGAAAAACATATGGTTCGTCAGTTGGGACCGGAAAACGATTTGCGGGTTCCGGCAAGGATGTCACCGGGTCCGCTCCCCGGCCAGGTTTTCACGAAAAAGGTCTCGAATGGTAACGGCATCATCATGGTGAGCCAAAAGATACATGATTTTTGTTATGCATGCTTCGGTGGTCATGTCACCGGCAGAAATGGCGCCAAGCTTTTTAGCCTGTCGCCCCCCCTCGTATTTGTCAAGGTCCACCTCATCGTACACCGCCTGGGATGTTATGATCACGATGCCGCCATTGTCGACGTAGTTTTTTAGGGAGGGAAGGAGGCGGTGGGTGTCTCCGACAGGAAGATTGCCGCTGCCGTACGCCTCGATCACCAGTGCCCGCACCTCGGCGGTATCATGGGGTATCGCACGGCTGCAGTCCATGCCAGGGAAGAGCTTTACCAGCTGGACACGCGAATCGTAGCGAGCGTTGTTCCGGAAGGCGCCGGGAGCCGGCTTGTATTGCGAGCGGATATCCAGGTTAAGTCCGAATTCAGCCAGAACAGGATGGTTGGGTGAAGCAAATGCGTCAAAATCACCGATACTGATCTTTGTGGCGCGATTGCCGCGATAGACCCTGTCGTTGAAACAAATGCACACTTCCGGCAGTGCAAGTGTGGCCAGTTCCACGGAATTGATCAGGTTGCGGCGGGCATCGGTGCGGCGGTTGCTCAGCGGCACCTGGCTGCCAGTGAACACCACCGGCTTGGAGAGATTTTCAAAGGCTAACGAAAGCGCTGATGCCGTGTAAGCCATGGTATCGGTTCCATGCAAGACGACAAAACCGTCGAAAGTCCCGTACTGACCCTCAATAGCGTTTGCCAGCTGCACCCAGTGATCCGGAACCATGTTGGAACTGTCCTCCAGAAACAAGGTATTTGATTCCAGTTCGGCAATCTCCCTGAGCCCGGGCATCTGTTCATCAAAAAAGTCCAGATTGAACACGCTTGGCTTTTTTGAGCTATCCCTTTGATTGACATGCATTTGCATGGTTATAGTGCCACCGGTGTGCAGGATGAGGATACGTTTCATTACAAATGCGGACGCATGTTATTGCCAAAAGGTTTCCAAAAACTTACTTTGCCCTACATTACTTCAAAGCGTCTTCAATATTTCAAATCGCTTTTGACCAAATTACTACGAAATAATTTCTAATTCCGAAAAAGGTTGAATTCCAGCCTTTAACGATAATGGAGTACAGCTCATGAATGTGTATCAACCTCAAAAGATCAGAAACATCGCACTCCTGGGCCATTCCGGCTCGGGCAAGACCACCCTCACAGAAACCATGCTGTTCGAATCCGGAACCATGAAAAGGCGCGGTTCTGTCGAGGAGTCCAACACCGTCTCTGATTATCACCCCATTGAAAAAGAGAAGCAGAAGTCCGTTTTCAGCTCGTTCACGCACCTTGACTGGCGCGGTACCAAGATCAATGTCATTGACACCCCGGGCACCGCAGATTACATAGGGGAAGTTGTAAATGCCCTCAAGGTTGCCGATGCCGCCATTTTCGTGCTCGACGCCGAGCATGGCGTGGAGGTAGGCACCGAGGTTCTCTGGAACATCGTCGCTGAAATGAACAAGCCAGCCTTCCTGATCGTCAACAAAGTCGATCATGCAAACTCCAATTACCAGATGGTCGTGGATCTTTGCAAAGAGCGTTTCGGCAGGGAAGTGGTCCCCGTGCAGTACCCTTACGAGGAGGGCGAGGACTTTTCCACTATTGTCGATGTGCTCAAAATGCAGATGTACGAGTTCTCCGAGGAAGGTGGCAAGCCCGACAAACTTCCGATTGCCGACTCGCAGAAATCTCAGGCCGAACTCCAGCACAATGAACTCATTGAAGCCATTGCCGAGAACGATGAGACGCTGATGGACCTGTACTTCGAAAAAGGCCGCCTCGATGAAGATGAAATGGTGGAAGGACTAAAAAAAGCCCTGCTTCAGCGGCAGATATTCCCGATGTTCTGCCTTTCGGCGGAAAGGAACATGGGTTCCGGGAGGGTGATGGGTTTCATCGACAATGTGCTGCCCAATCCGCTGGAAGCCAATCCCGACAAGGACATAGAGGGCAATGAACTGGCAGTGGATTTAGACCAGAAACCGCTGGCTTTCCTTTTCAAGACAATCTCAGAGGAACATGTTGGCGACCTGACGTTCCTCAAGGTGTACGGCGGAACCTTGCGCACAGGTGCGGACATGATCAACCATGCCAAGGGATCGACCAACCGCCTGGGCAACCTGTTCCTGACCCAGGGAGGCAAACGGGTCGATATTTCCGAAATACATGCCGGCGACATAGGTGCCGTAGTGAAGCTTAAGGACGGCGCCGTAGGTGACACGCTGCGCGACAAAAGTATCGATATCGGTATTTCACGCGTCAAATATCCTGAGCCCACAGAGCGGATGGCTGTCCGGTCTACCGTGAAGGGTGAAGAGGAGAAAATCGGCTCTGCCCTCAACCAGCTTCAGAAGGAGGATCCCTCGCTTCAGGTCGAGAACAGCAAGGAACTGCGGCAGATAATCCTGAGCGGGCAGGGTGAGGAGCACCTGAACGTTGTACGTTACATGCTTGAACACCGATTTAAACTGAGTCCGGAGTTCTACGAACCTGCTGTGCCGTACCGTGAAACCATCACCAAAGGCGTGAAATCACAGTACCGTCACAAGAAACAGTCCGGTGGAGCCGGCCAATACGGCGAGGTCTATCTCTATCTGGAGCCTTGGGAAGAGGGGATGCCGCCCACACCGGAAGTTACCGTCCGTGATACCCAGGAAATCGATCTTGAATGGGGTGGAAAGCTAATCTATCAGAACTGCATTGTAGGCGGTGTGATCGATGCGCGGTTCATGCCTGCCATCCTCAAGGGGGTCATGGAGAAAATGGAAAACGGGCCGCTCTCCGGTTGCCGGGCCCGTGACATCCGCGTCTCCGTATATGACGGATCGATGCACTCCGTGGATTCCAACGAGGCGGCTTTCAAGACCGCCGCGCTTATGGCTTTCAAGAAAGGGTTCCTCGAAGCCAAGCCGCAGCTCCTCGAGCCAATCTATGAAGTGGAAGTGACCGTCCCGGCCGAGTACATGGGGGATGTAATGAGCGATCTGGCACCACGGCGCGGGCAGGTTCAGGGAATGGACTCTGAAGGCACCTTCCAGAAAGTCAAAGCCGTTGTCCCGCTGGCCGAGCTATACCGCTATGCCACTCATTTGCGCTCCATGACTCAGGGCAGGGCCACCCATACCCGTAAGTTCCACGGTTACGGTCCTGTACCGCATGAGATCCAGGATCGTATCATGAAGGAAACGGCAGAAAGGGAAGAGGCCTCCTGACAGGACAGGCCGCTCCTGTTGCGGCGGTGGCACCGGAAATTGCATTTGGATAAAGGATCTGCCGGAATCCCGAGAGCGTGGTCAACACGGTACTTCGGGGTACGGCAGCATCCGCTGCCACTGGCCCACTTGCCAGATACAGGGGTGTCTGAATCCCAATCAAGGGGTGCGCGCCGGACCCTGATTTGCCAGTCCACCTTCTGAAACGAACCGGCGCGGAAGTTCGAATGGCCGCTCTTCAGGCACCGGTGGCAGACGCGGTTCAAATGGTTCTTCCGGCCGCTGTGGTCTTTTTTCCGGCTCCCATACAAACCCGCTCAGTCGGCGCTCAGAGATACCGGGTTTCTCCTGGATAAAGGTGCCGTCCACATTTCTGCGGGCGATAACATCCTCCAGTTCCCCATCCTCAAAAATGAGTTTGATGAAATTGGCCGTCATCTCAATGGCGCCATCAGCCTGTCCGTCCGAGTCTTTCACAAAATACAGCACGTTGCCCCTGGGGTAGACCTGCATGTAGGAGACGGTGCCGTCTTCAAACTGGATGTACAACGTGTCGCCGGTGATCTGGTTGAGGCGATCGATGGAGGTGTCACGCTGGACAGCAAAGGAGTTGAGATGCGATTCCAGGAAGCGCACCGAGTCCTCTTCCATCTGGATGAGAATATACGGGCCGGTTAGCTGCATCTCCTCATACCAGAGCCTTGGATCGCCCTCAAGAATGAACTGCTCTACGGCGTCATCGAAATGAGCGGTGTCGGAGAGGCTGCTGTAGCTTTCCGTCCATATATGCACGGCATCGTATGCCGAAAAGGTGTTGATGGTGTCTTTTTGGTGGACCTCCAGCCAGTCCGCCCATAGAAAAGTGGTGTCGCTCAGGTCTTCGCTGATCCGGCGCATCCGACTGCCGCCTTCCACACGCCGGTAACCGGTGGAGTCCGATAGCACAAAGCCCCCGGTCAGCCGCGTTCGGTTTTCCTCATCGTCGAGGAAGACCCTTCCGTGAAGCTCATAATATTCGTCGCCGCGCCGGGTGAACATGCTGTCGGCTTCAATGTACTGCAGGGTATCGGCCACCTGTACGTTTCCCCTGAAAACGGCACTGTCCAGGACATTGTAGTAGTACCCGGAGTCGGCCACAAGCACCCCGCGATCGTCCTCAAGACGCAGCCGTTCCGGAAAAAGCGCAATCTCCGTGGCAAAACTGTAAAACACCTCGTCACTGAATAGAAGCGCCCTCTCTGATTGCATAATCACGCGACCTTCAAACAGCGCCACCTCCGATACAAGATCATAGGTGGCCTTGTCGGACCAGATCTGATCCCGCTCCGAGGTGATCTGGATGTTGCCCCAGGCACGCAGCTCTTCAAGATCCAGGAAGTGCCAGGCACTGTCGCAAAGAATGGTGAAATCTTCGGTGCTCAGGGCTACATTGCCGGTAAGCTTGCGGATGCGGCCCTCGGGTGATACAGCGCCTTCCAACTGATCAGACTGCAGGATGCGCACCCGGCTTTGGGCTTCAGCCGGACCTGCAGGAATGGAGAGCCAGATACTGACGATGACGGCTTTCAGGACTACTGCGATGAGCAATGCCGCGGTTTTTTGGCACGCTGTTGCTGTTTCAGATGACATGGATGACGTTAGCGCCTGATCCTTGTGCTCTGGGCGGTTTTTGCGAGTGAATTTTTTCAGGATCGGCAACATCATTTTGCTAGGTTGGGGTCCAATATGTCACCGTTCACTCTGTTCCAGTTCAAACTCTCCCGTAACCTCCGTAAGCCGGTAGGAGACCAGATCATCGGTCCCATTCAGGCCGTATCCTGTAATGCTGTCGGTTTCCGTGACAATGATCACGAAGTCGGGGGTGTGGATCGTCCTGTTGCTCTGTGACCACTCCAGGTAATCAGTGTAAAGGCGCCTCATGTCACGCGTTTGCACTATCACCTCGTCACTGAAATGGAACTCCGACTGATGTCCAAGATAGCGGGCTGCCCGGCTCGTTACCTCTGTTTCGATTGCGCCCGTGGAGTCGAACACAGCCACATACACGGAGTCACGCAGATCGGTTTCAGTGCGCCCTTCGCGGTCACTTGTTGCGGCAAAAGGTGCATGCACGGCTACGATACGTTGCCCGTCTTCGATAAGCTCCATGCGAATGTTGCGGGATTCGGTCACCGAAAGAAGGGAGTCGGCCATGGCATCTCTGACCCGGTCGCGGTCGTACTCCGACAAGTCCGTGCAGGCGGCGAAAACAGTGAAGGCCGATACAAGCGTTGCGGCCCAAATCAAGGTTGATTTCGGGTTCATGAAGTTATGGAATGTACCTGACTCTGTCCGAGAACGTAAGCTGCGTCTTAAATAGTACCGAAGATACGGTCTCCAGCATCGCCCAGGCCTGGAACGATGAAGGCATCTTCATTAAGACGCTCATCAATGGCGGCCGTGATAATGGATACATCGGCATGGGCTTCCCTTAACTTGCGGATGCCCTCCGGTGCCGAAATCAGGCACATGAAACGGATATTTTTGGCTCCCTTGCTTTTCAGGAAGGTAATGGAATCTACAGCGCTGCCACCGGTTGCGAGCATTGGATCTACGAGAAGCACATGATGCCGGTCAATGTTGCGCGGGATCTTGGAGTAGTAATCGATGGGCCGGTGGGTCTGCTCGTCACGGTACATGCCCAGATGACCGACCTTGGCCTCTGGTATGAACTGCATGACCGCATCCACCAGACCCAGACCCGCACGAAGGATGGAGATCACGGCGATCTCGGTGTCCAGCTCGTACCCGTTGGTTTCCTGGATGGGGGTCTCCACGGTCACCTTGCGCAGAGGCAGCCCCTTGAGGGAATGGTAGGCCAGGATGATAGCGATGCGGCCAAGTGCCGACCGGAATACCTGAGGCTGGGTCTGCTTGTTGCGGAGAATGGTCAGGTCCCGGGCCACAACGGGATGCTCGACCAGGGTCACATCTTCAAACTCTGTTGTCATGTCTCAATAAACTTTGGTTTTATGAGGTCAGAATGATATCAAATGCAAGAATGCCATCTAGACCTTGTAGGTATCAAAATACTTTTTGGTTGCCTTGTATACCACGCCGGAAAGTGCAAAAAGAGCGATCAAATTGGGAAATGTCATCAGACCAAGCATGATATCGCCAAAGGTCCACACCAGACCAAGCGTAAGTACGGCGCCGATAAAATGCATGGTTACATACATGAGGCGGTAGTAGAAAATGGATCGGTCGCCGAAAAGGTAGTGAATCGACCGTTCACCGTAATAGCTCCAGCTGATGGATGTTGAGACGGCAAAGAGCAGCACGCTGATTGTCACCAATAAACCACCGCCCGGGAAAAGCGGTGCAAGCCCCCGTTCGAATGCGGCAGCGGTAAGCGGAGCGCCGTTTTGGATGACACCGGTGTGCAAATGCGTAAATACCATATCGTTTTCATCCGTTGCCGAGGCAACTCCATCCACAATTGAAATGGTACCATTGAACAGCATGCTTCGAGAGGCATCTGTGAAGATGGTGTCCACGGCAAAACCGTAGTACAGGAAAGAACCGTTCTCAGGCAGACCGTCTTTGACCGTGATGATTACAGGTGCAGCCTGCTGCAAACCAGCGGTTGTGGAGTAGGGCTGATCATCAATTACGTAGCTCACTTCCGCATGGTTAAGGTCCAGGTTGGTTGGGTGATGTGCTTCCCAGGATCCGGTAGCGATGATGACCAGGCCCGTCATGGTGCAGATGACGATCGTGTCAACAAAGGGCCCGAGCAGCGCAACCACGCCAACCTGCACCGGCTCATCTGTTTTGGCGGCAGCCATGGCAATGGGAGCAGAACCCTGGCCCGCTTCATTGGAAAACAATCCTCGGCGGATTCCCCAGACGAAGGTCATCATGAAGGCTCCCGATCCTATACCGAATGCGCCGGCCTGCGGGTTGAAGGCGGATGTGAATATGAGGGCCAGCGATGGGATGATCTCGGTATGGTGCAGCAGAAGGATGACAATGGCACCGGCTACGTAGAGGATGGCCATGAAAGGTACCAGTCGTGCGGCTACCAGTCCGATCCGCTTGATGCCCCCAATGATCACCAGACCAACCGCTGTCGCGGTGAACAGGCCGGTCAGAACTTTGGGAATGCCGAATGCACTCTGCATGGTGTCGGCTACGGTATTGGCCTGCACGCCATTGCCGGTAAGGAACGAGCAAATCACTGCAAATGTGGCAAACGCAACGGCCAGCCACTTCCATCGCTTGCCCAACCCGCGCTCAATGTAGTACATGGGTCCCCCGGAAACGGTACCGTCTTCGTTGGTGCGTCGATAGATGGTACTCAAGGTGCATTCGGAATATTTGACGGCCATTCCAAAAACAGCTGTCACCCACATCCAGAAGAGCGCACCGGGACCGCCGAAATGGATGGCGAGTGCCACACCCGCAATGTTGCCAATTCCCACAGTGGCCGACAGCACCGTGCTGAGTGCCTGGAAATGGCTGACATCGCCAAGGATGTTGCTGTCGGAATAACGCCCGGACAGGACACGCAACCCGTGGCTAAATTTCCGGATTTGAATGAAACCAAGCCTGAGGGTTATATAAAGCCCAAAACTCAACAGAGCGATGACCATGATGGGCATGATTTCCGGGGTGTTCCAGACCAGATCCTCCAGGGTATAGATGATCTTTTCAAATATTTCCATAATGCTGTAGGTTATGGGAATTTGGATAATTGTGGGAATTCGAAAGGCCGTTGCGAGCTCCTCCCTCAACACGCAATGACTGCCGGACAGATATCACGAAAAATGATAGTGTTTTTTTACAACACATGAAATGCCCATAACCGGACATCATCCCGATCACACAGGAGTATGACTGAAAACATCTTGGACATTCTATGTGTCCAAATGAATCCAAAATTTTTAAACAGATGAAATATTCATGACCGGGTAATATCCCCGACACACAGGAGTATGATTAAAATCGTCATGAATATTCTATGTGACATTGTAAATCAAAAATTTTAAACACATGAACCGAAGGTCGCGAAGCGCTACGAACATGGCAGCCTCTTGTTGACACACAGGGAGATGATCAAATCCTGCCATGTGAGTTCATTCTGTCCTTATGAATCTTAATTGATTTAAACAGATGAAAATAGAATGGGATGGCGCAGTGACTTTTTTTCAGTTTTTTATGACTGCGGGAACCTTCGGCTTGATTTTTTGTTTTGTTACATCAAGATCGCAGTTTTAGTAACCAGATGAGTTCTAATTCATTCCACAAAACCTACATACCATGACCAAGGCAGATATCGTAGAAGTAATCTCGGCGAATACCGGGATAACAAAGATCGAAACGGAAGCCGTAGTTAACGGATTTCTGCAAACCGTAATCGAATCAATGAAGAAGGGCGAAAATATCGAACTGCGTGGTTTCGGCAGTTTTAAGGTTGTCAAGCGTGCCCGTCGTATTGCCCGCAATCCAAAGACTAACCAGGAAGTAACTGTACCGGAGCAATATGTTCCAGTATTGAAGGTCTCAAAAGATTTCAAGCAGGCCGTCAACAGCTCAGTGAACTCCTGATAGGCAGTATTACTGTTCTCAAAGAGGTTTACTTTCGCTTTTTTGTATCTTTAAAAGATACTCGGGTCTTGATAGAGCTCTGGGTATCTTTTTTTTTACCTCGAATCGGATAAGGCAAATACGGAATGTTCAACAGATGGTTTCTGTCAGTGGTCATACTGATGACAATTTCAGCGCTGGTCATGGTGATATACCTGGACAGCAGGGAAAATGCCTCAGAACAGCTGGATCTATCGGCACCCCGTACTGCAACCTCAGGCAGGTCCCTCAACACTGACAGCCTGCTTCAGCCGGTTCCGGTGCCTGATCATGAAGTCGAACGCATCGAGTACGCTGCTTCGGTTCTCGACACATTGACCAACACCAGGGCACGACTGCCATACTACGGAGAGATTATCCGCATTTACTCAGGAGCCAGGAACTATGACGCTGCTGCCAAATGGGCAGGACTTCGCGCAAGGCAAACCGGGGAGCGCGAGGACATGCTCCACGCTGCGCAGCTCCATCTTGCTGCAATGCAGCAGAAAAATGAGGATTACCTCATAAAAGAGGAGGCAAAAAAGGCAAAAGAGATGTATATTAGTGCCCTTGAGCTCAAACCGGACGACCCGGATGTGCTGACGGATCTTGCCGTGGTGCATATGAGCCTGCTGCAGCCAGAAGAATCGTATTCCAGGCTGGCACAGGCATTAAGAACCGATCCTGATCACCTGCGCGCCAATTTCAACATGGGCGTCTTGCTGCATCAGATGGGCAGTATCAGTGAAAGCATCCCGTTTTTTAACCGTTCTCTGGCACTGACGGATGATCCGGATTGGGAGGTGGTTGTTCAGGATTATCTCGACAGACACCACAACGAGCTTTTTCATTAACAAGAACCATTAATAACAGATCGTATGCCCAGCGGAAAAAAACGTAAGCGTGCAAAAATCGCAAAGCACAAAAGAAAGAAAAGACTGCGTAAGAACAGGCATAAGAAGAAGTAGTTCCGGCACCCGGCCATTTTAATCGGTATCCGTGCCGTACCACGGCGGCAAGGAGGGCAACTCTTCCAGCTGCCGTGTTACGTCAGGGTACGCGTGGCAGATGCCGATCCACAAGATTTTATTACCAGGCCGAAAAGCCCGGTGGATGCTTGCCGTATCAAAGGCAAGCTTCAGGCTGCCTGCTCCAATGTTTTGGAGGCGATCTTCATTATAACATCAGTTCGTTGCAAAATGAACTGTATGTTCTTTTCAAGATGGGCGTGAATGTCATTGAGCGAGTGGAACGCGTCAAGCTCATACTGCATGTAGGAGATCAGGCTCATGTCCGTGACATACCTTCCGTTGATATCCCCCTCAATCTCCATATGCCACCGGGTAATCAGGTTTTCTTCGGTAAATTCCCGTTTTAACTCGGCGTTAATGAACTCCATCCAGTGGCTGGCCGCTTCCATCCGGGTGTTTCCAACCAATGACTTGAGCTTGTTGTACAGTACCTGTTCGTCGAAATACCAGATGGTTTCAACATCAATGTACGGACGGATGCCTTTCCTGTTGAAAACCTCTTCCTTCAAAAGAGGATGCTTTTCCATGCCTGGAAGCTGGCGGGCCAGACTGGCCTCGCGGAATTTGTCCCAGTCCAGGTTGATTACCAAACGCCGCACGTGGTTGGACTTGTTGGCAAGATTCACACCTATTTCAAGGCCAGTGGCATTGATTTTATCCTCGTTCCATACCCGGAACTGGTCAATATTTATAGCTCTCCTGGTCAGCCGTGTCTCCATCTGATTAACGATGGCACTGAAAATGGGGTAGTTCATACAATCTGATGTTTAATTTAAAAGCGCTACGAGAACAGAAAAAGTAACGTATGAACAATTATTACACATTACATTCGCTGGTCTCCGAGGTAAGATACGAAATTTCCGGAAAGGAAATCATCGAAGTATGGTCAAGCCGAAAAGAGCAGATTGATCTCTTTTTCCGCACCGGTCCCGGATTGAAACTCACTTTTTCCGCCGCCTCCCCAAGAACCGCACTCTTTCTGGATGCACGCGCGGCGCCTCCTTCACAAAATGCGGCATCATTCTTTCCGGAAATCCATGGATTAACTGTCGCCGATGTGCTGATGCCCTCCCCGGAAGACCGATATATACAAATTGTCTTCAAGGAAAGTGACTTCACACTGCTTTTCAAGCCATTTGGGAGCCGTCCCAATCTGTTCATGACAAGGGGAGATCGCATCGTCTCATCATTCAAGCAAAGCAACGATCTTGCTGGGACCCTGGCACCTGAAGCTTCAGGTTTTCAGGACAAGTCATTGGCCGGGAATAAGCCGCAGCTAGGTATCGGCCAGGGAACTTCTTCTCATACGGCAGATCACAAGCTTGAGAGAGAGGACGCAGCTGCTTCGGATCCTGACCCTGAAATGCCGCTGCGCAAGAGGATCATCAGCATTGACAAACGATTCCCGCGCGGACTCATTGACGACCTGGCAGTGACATGCCGTTTGGAGGAACTCGATGGGACTCAACTTGCAACGAAAATCCGTGAAATCGGGCAACTCCTGCTTGATCCGCAACAAGCATTCATTACTGCAGAAGGCAATCTGAGCCTGCTGCCGGAGGACTACCTTGCACATCCGCCTGCCCAATCCTTCAAGAGGGTCAATGACGCTGTACGTACCCTTTTCTTCACCGTCCAACGTGAGACAAGGTTGCAGCCGGGGAAGAAAGACCTCCTTAGAAGGCTTGAAAGACGTATTTCCGGGCTCCATAAGCAGTTGGAGCAGCTCGACAAGGATAGCGACCGGCTTGCAAAGGCCGATCAACACGAGCAGACAGGCCATTTGCTCATGAGCCAACCCTCACCGGCCCGCAAGGTCGAAACGGACCAAATTTCCGTTGCTGACTGGTCCGCTGGCGGACGCGAACGCATCATCCCGGTCATTCCCGGTGAAAGCCTGATCCACCAGGCACAGCAGCTCTATGCAAAAGCATCCCGGATCCGCAAGGATGTCGCCATGTCCCTGAAGAAAAGGGAACTTGCAGCATCACAGCTTCAAAAACTTCAGAATCTTCTTGAGGATGTGTCCGGCATCGAACATCCGGCCGCACTTGAAAAATGGCTGAAGAAACAGGAACCGGAATTGCGGCAACTTGGCCTGGCGTCTACTCAAGCCGGACAGGTGGCGAGGCCTTACCGGCTGCTTCAGCTTGGGGATTATGATGTTTGGATCGGGAAAAATGCAAAAAGCAATGACAAAATACTTGCGCTATCCCATAAGGAAGATATCTGGATGCACGCCAGGGGTTCGGCAGGTTCACACCTGGTTATACGTACTGGCGGGGATACCGGCTGGCCTGACCCGCAACTAGTTCGCAAAGCGGCGTCTTGGGCGGCAGCCTATTCAAAACAGGCCGGTTCATCCCTGGTGCCGGTGATGGTGGCGAAGCGAAAACATGTTCGAAAACCCAAGGGTGCGGCACCAGGAGAAGTCACAGTAACCAGGGAAAGGGTGGAAATGGCCGTTCCACAGAAACCGGATGCACCTGACTCTGAATAATCCCTGAATTTTCCGTATATTCCGCGATTATGGATGCCAAAAAATTGATCGCATTGACCGGGTTCATGGGCTCAGGCAAAAGCAGAATTGGCCGTGAAATATCCGGGCGAATTGGAATTCCTTTTTACGATTTGGATGAGATAATTGAACGGGAGGAGAAAAAAAGAATAACGGAGATATTTCAGGCCATGGGGGAACCACACTTCCGAATGCTGGAATACAAATATCTTCGTGACCTGATCGGCGAGAAACGCGGTGTCATTGCCCTGGGTGGTGGCGCCATCCAGAAGGCTGAAATCCGCGACCTGCTTGAAAGACATGCCATTACCGTTTACCTGAATGTTCCAATGGAAACATTGGTGCAAAGGTTGAAAAAAGACAAAAACCGTCCGTTACTCCGTAACTCCGATGGAAAGTTGCTCGAAGACCAACAGCTCCGGTCGCGAATTGCTGAAATATTGGAACGGCGTGAGCCGCTCTACCAGAAAGCCGACATCGTGCTGGGAATACAGCCCGGATGGACTCGGAATCAAACTGCACATGAACTGATCTGTTTACTTAAAACATATGCCCCAGATACCATCGCTTAATATAACGGACTCATTTCAATGCCATTTCCTGTTGTTCGAAGATCTGCACCTGCTATGGGAAAAGGCGGATGCCAGAGTCGGTGGCAAAGCTGTGCTGGTTGTGGACGGAAACGTGCTTGCACTGCATAGCGAACGTATCGGAAAGGCATTTCCAGCTGATTCAGTGAATCTTTTTGAATTGCCACCGGGGGAAGGCTCAAAAACAACCGCAATGTGGAACAGGATCCTCGACTTTGCCTTTTCCAGCCCGCTGAAACGCAATACACCGCTCATAGCCATCGGCGGGGGTGTCACAGGCGACCTGGCCGGTTTCGCCGCAGCGTCGCTTATGCGTGGACTGCCGCTTTACCATGTGCCCACAACGCTGCTGGCAATGGTCGACAGTGCCATCGGAGGAAAAACAGGCGTCAACCACGCCTTCGGGAAGAACACCATTGGTGCCTTCTATCACCCCCGGGCGGTACTCTTTGACACGGATTTCCTGGCAACCCTGCCTCATCGCGAATGGCTTTGCGGCTTGAGCGAGGTACTCAAGTACGGGTATATCGCAGAACCCGATCTTCTGGTGGAAGGGGCTGCACTCGCCTCACCGAAAGGCAGGACATCCGACCGACTGCGGTCTGTCATTGAGCGCTCGGTGCGTATCAAATCCGGAATCGTTGCAGCCGATGCCCGTGAGGCCGGTCGCCGGGCGTGGCTCAACTTCGGACATACGTTTGGCCATGCATTGGAAACATTGGACAACTACAGCAATATCAACCACGGCGAAGCCGTATATGCAGGTATGATAGCCGCCCTGTTTATATCCAGGCACATGGGCCACGATGTTTCGGACAAACCCCTGCTGGAACTTAAAACACATTACAATCTTGATATATCTCCGTACACCAGCAGTGTGGATGAACTCGTTACCCTCATGACGCACGACAAGAAAAACAGGGATAAGGACATACGGCTTGTACTGGTATCTAAACAAGGGAAACCGATGCTGGCTTCGGTTGGCGATCAATCCTTGCTTCGTGATGCCTGGAATTATGCCTTTGACGTGCTTTCTTGAAGTTACTTCCCTGATCTGTAAACTCTGACTGACAATCTAACTATCTGACCCGCAAAACCGGTGTTTTACCGTTTCCTTTATATAACCTGGCGAATTTTTTGGAGCAGCCTGCTTGTCCTGGCGGCTACCGTTATACTATTTGCCGGTGCCATTATTCTTATGCTGCAGACGGATCCTGTCAGGGGCTATCTGACTGAGCGGGCAGAGAAATGGTTTAACACCAATTTTGAGGGTACTCTGCACATAGGTGAGGTCAGGGGATTCCTGCCCGTTCAGGTGGAGCTGCATGATGTGCTCCTGGAACACGAAGACCGCACCATTGTCAGCCTCGAGACCCTTCGCTTGCGCACGGACCTGATAGCCCTGCTGCGAAGCAGTGTTACTGTAAACGACCTCGCACTTATAAACCCCGTTGTCTATCTGCGGACCGACGACCAGCATACATACACTATTTCCCGTGCGTTCAACCGTATTGATCAGGATGACACCCCCATTGCTGATACCGATGAGGATAAGCCAACACCAATGGCTCACGCCTTCCGAACGGTTGAGCTATATGCACCCTTCATCCATATTCACAACGGAACCCTTCATGTAGATGATCCACCGTCCGGCATAACCGATGCGCGCTTCTCTGAACCTTTTCGGATCGACAGTATCAATACGGAGTTTTTCCTTGAGATATCAAGGGGGCAGCGTTATCTGGACATATCGTACCTCACCCTGATACCGGACAATCTGGATCGACGGGAGTTCACGCTCTCAGGGCAGGTATACAATGACCGCCGTTTCCTGGAATTCAATGTCATGCGCATGCGTTTCGGCCGTTCACACCTGGACTGGAACCTGGAGTTTGATGGTATAAACCTGTTTGCTGAGAATCTCTTCCATCAGTTTGGCATGGCATCCTGGACCCTGGAAGTGAAGGATCTGTTTCTGGATGAGGAGCAACTGTTCATGGCAGGCGTAACCACGCCAGATAATTTCCCCGGACTTAGCGCTGTTTTTGATGCGGCCGGGTCCGGCAACCTTCTGATGCTCAGCAACGCTGAAGTCAAATCAGGGCAGAGCGGTATCCGATTCCAGGCAGAGCTAGCCGATGTATTGGATTCGGATAAGTTCACCTATAACGCCGATGTGCTGGAAGTGCAACTTCACGATTCCGATCTCGCAATGTTGGTGCCTCGGGTCAGCGACCTCCCGTTTCATGACTGGTCTGCGATCTCTGTACTCGGAAGCATCCGTGGCCAAGTAGATACCATGCATGTTGACCTGGATATGAAGCTGTCTGAAGGATCATTCAGGGCCGGTGGCACGCTCGATCTTAAACAGCCTCTTTCCCTGGAAATGTCCCTGTATGGCACCGAACTGAACCCAGCTACATTGCAGGGACTGGAGTCATGGCCCGGGCTGCTCAACACGGAGCTGTTTTTGAAGGCAGAAAACATTCTGGATTCGAATTACCGCATCACAGTTGATCTCGATGTATTCGACTCAAGGCTTTTGGGATACAATATACCGGATATGCATGTTGACCTGTCATACTCCAACCGCATCCTCACGCATGAATTCGGTTACTATCAGCAGGACAGCTACTTGAGTGGTAGGGGTTCCGTGAATTTTCAGGATGAATGGCCGCATTTCCTTGTCAGGGGCAGCTCCTCCGGCTTCGATCTCAGCGCACTTGCCGACGAAACCACGCTTCCCGAGTCGGAATGGAACATGAACTACGACATCAACTGGCATGGAACAAGCCCGGACGAGTGGTACGGCCGCATCGTGGTGGATGTTTTTCCCTCAAAACTCAACGGGACGGATCTGGCATCGCATCAATTGTACCTGGACATGAACCATCCCGCCTCCGATATCCGCTCTCTGAGACTGACAAGCTCGGTGGCAGATCTGGTCATGGAAGGTGACATCACATTGACCGCCCTGCCCGGGCTGCTCAGGCAGTGGCAGGGATATTTCGCCCGGCAGATCCGTGAAGATATTCTATTCCAGACCGAAGACCCGACGGCACCATATCGGGCATCGGAAGGGGATTTGCTGAGTGCCGACATTTTCTTTGAGCTGAAGAACCTTGGTCTCCTGCGTGCCTACCTGCCTGCGCTACCAGAGATATCGTCAAGAATGCAACTTGATGCCGAACTGCACGCCGATCATGAAAAACTGGAAATAGTGTCCACTTGGCAGGATGATTCATCCTCGTGGAACGGCTTTGCCATCAGCCGGTCCGATATTTCCCTGGATGTTAAAGTCCACTTCGATCAACCGCTGCGCGAAGCCCTTGCCCTGGACCTTGATTTGACGGTAGGTCAGCTCACCTTCATGGAACAGCAACTGGACAGTATTTCCTGGAGTCTTTCCGCCGAGCAAGGGGCAATTACAAGCCGAACCCGCATCGATAACTTCGGCAATGAAGTACGGTTTGTTTCCGATATTGATGGAGTGCTTGACAAGGCGGAAATAGCTTTTACCCTCGAAAACCTTCTTTTGGGCAATCAGCGCTATTTATGGGTCGCTGAAAATCGCCCCGTTTTCCGGTTCGGCGATGATGGAAAGCTAATGGTCCGGGACCTCCGCCTGTCCAGCGGCAATGACCGCATCTTCGTGAACGGCACCTTCAGCAATGACCCGGCAGATTCCGTGGAGTATCGGTTTGTAAATGTCGATCTCGAACGTATATCACAGATGATTGATGGCAAGGTCGGTTTCCAGGGTCTGCTCGACGGCAACCTGGTCACCAGGAACCTGGCCGTCAACCCGGTTTTCCATGGTCGGCTGGATGTGGACCGCCTGGCATTCAACGACCGGATTATTGGCGATGTTACGCTGAGCAGCACTTACAATCCCGAACTGGAGCGTTTCGATACAAAACTGCTGGTTGTTACGGACGAGGAGAAATACGCAGACTATATAGAACGCAACAACGGGCGCAAGCAGCATGTAACCGCAACGGGCTGGCTTCGTGCTCCCGATATGGGCCAACCATCCGATTCGCTCTATTATTTTGACGTAGAAGTGGTGGAGCTCGATGCCTGGGTACTCAGGTACTTGATGGAAAGCATATTCGATTCCATCGAAGGCCGGGCAACAGGAAGGGGATATCTTACAGGCAATCTCAGTGAATTTGACTTTCATGGGGACTTCGAAATCCTGGAGTCAGAGGTCGTCCCCGCATTTCTTGAACCGAACTACCGCCTTGACGGACTTGTCTCCGTCAATCGCCATGACGGTGTTATCCTGGAAAGATTGAATGTCAGGGATGATGCGCGGGGAAGGGGCGTTGTGACCGGTCATTTCGATTTCAATGACTTCCAGCCTGAAAAATTCATGGATATCACCCTGGAGATGCAGAACCTCCGGTTTCTGGATAACAGTGATGGACCCGACGTGCCACTGTTTGGCCGCATCGCCGGCACAGGTGTCGTCAACATAAGCGGTTCGAACGTATCACCTTTCGTCAGGACCATCGAACCGGTGACCACATCCAGCCAGTCGCGTTTGTCCATCCCGCTCGTTGGCCAATCCGTTGACGAAGCCCAGGGACGTTTCATCCGTTTCGTAAACGACTTTGACGAAGTGGACATTCGGCGCCAGATCGTCAGAGACCCGGCCGTCCTGAGGGAAATCGACCGGACATTCATGGAGGTTTTTCGCATGGACCTGCAGTTTATTGCCGGACCCAACTCCATAGTACAGTTGATTTTTGACCCGGTTACCGGAGAAATTGTCAATGCCCAGGGAAGCGGGCGCGTCCGGGTCATCCTGGAGGATGAGGACCTGCAGATCTTCGGCAATTTTGATATCACCAGTGGTGACTACCTTTTCATCGGCGGGGACATCCTCACGCGCAGGTTTACCTTGCGTGAGGGTGGCGCTATTCGCCTGGAGGGTGATCCGACCAATGCTCTGCTTGATCTCACTGCCGTCTATCGCGCTCGACCCAATATAGCCCCGCTGCTGGGCGCATCGCTGGATCAGACCAACCGCATCCCCGTGGAGCTGCTGCTGCGTATCACCGGTCCCATTGACAATATCGAAAACGATTTCTATTTCGAGTTCCCAAATGCCATAGACGCATCACAAAATGCAGCTGTTCTGAACATACTGAACAGCGAGGAGCAGAAACTGATCCAGGCCACAAGCCTGCTGTTTACCGGCGGTTTCATATCCGGTGCCCTGGTCGGCGATACACAGACCCAGGAACTTGGCACCACGCTGCAGGCAAGGGCGGGACAGGTGGGCATCAGCCAGCTTCTGTCCACCCAGATCAACACCCTGCTCAGCGACAACCTTCTTAATGTGGATGTGGACCTAAACCTGCTCGGGTTCGACCAGGCCGACCTGGCCATCGCGCTTCGGCTGTTCGATGACCGGCTTGTATTGCGCCGAGAGGGTGAAGTGGGAGGTGAGGAGACCAATATCGGTGACCTAGGTGCAACATACCGGATAAATCCGAACCTTTCGGTTGAAGTATTCCACCGCAAGGACCCCATGCTCATGTCCATTCTTGGAACTCAAGCCGATGTCGAAAATGTTAACGGGGTGGGCCTGGAGGCGCAATTCCGCTTCAATTCCTGGAGGGAGTTCGGCAACCGTGTATGGCGCAATGTGACAACACTTTTCGGGCTCGTTGGAAGTCGGGATGAACCCCGGGCAGGCGGAGAGGAGCCCATCGAAGGTACTGATGATGATGAACGCGAGACGGTGAATCTCTCGCATCCGGTTTTCGGTATCCTGAATGAAATAACAAAAGCTGAAGAGCTGCGAGAGGACAGCGAATGAAAAAAAAGAAAATACACCTTGAAGATCTCATCATTGAACTGCTTGAACGCCATTCCGACAGCTGGGTGGACCGGGATACCCTCAGAAGAGCCTTCAAACTTCCACCCAAAAAAGGAGACGAACGGTTCAACAAGGCCCTCAAACGACTGCTGAAGCGTGACAAGGTCGACCAGAAAGACGGGCAGTACCGCATTGCGGGCGCAAAGCAGGACCGGAACACGGTAGAGGGTGTTTTTTCGAGCACTCGCAGGGGAACCGGCTACGTCATGGTCGAAGGAAGGGATCAGGACATCCGCATTCCAGCCAAGCATACTGGAACAGCACTGGACAGGGACAGGGTCCGGGTTGCCATCCTCCCGAAATCACGCAGCGACCGGACCGAGGGCAAAATTGTGGATGTGCTGTCGCGCGGCAAGAAGTTTTTCGTAGGAACCTTCCATAAAGAAGGCAAAAGCACGTTTCTGATCATCCCGGACGAAAAATCGGCTCAGGTTGAGTTCTTTGTCCACCCGGACAATACCAAAGGTGCGCAGCACAATGACAAGGTTACCTTCCGGCTGGTGGACTGGCTGCATCCACGATCTCTTCCTGAGGCGGAAGTCCTCGAAAACCTGGGCAAAAAGGGCACCAATAATGCCTCCATACTGTCCATTCTGGCCGAAAATGAGATGCAAGCCGCATTTCCGCCGGCTGTAGAGGAGTTTGCCCAGAGTGTGGCCGTGGAGATTCCGGAAAAGGAATACAAACGGAGGAAAGACATACGCGACTGGGAAATCTTTACGATCGATCCGCATGACGCCAAGGATTTTGACGATGCCCTCAGCATACGTGTGCTCGACAACGGAAATTACTATCTGGGTGTGCACATTGCTGATGTCAGTTATTATGTGCAACAGGACCGGATACTCGACAAAGAGGCGGTGGACAGGGGGACCAGTGTCTATCTGGTGGACCGGACCATTCCCATGCTTCCGGAGTGCCTTAGCAACGGGGTGTGCAGCCTGCGTCCAAATGAAGACAAGCTCTCCTACAGCTGCTTCATGGAAATTACGCCTGACGGTAAACTGGTAAATTACAGTATTGACGAAACGGTGATCAACTCATCCAAGCGGTTTACCTACGAAGAGGTGCAGGAAATCATTGACGGAAAAGAGAACAAGCACCAGCAGTCTGTCCGCACCCTGGCCAAAATGACGGCCATGCTCACCGATATGCGTTTCCGGCAGGGCTCGATCGACCTGGACACCCCGGAGCCACGATTCCGGCTGGATGAAAACGGTCGTCCGCTCGGCGTGTACGTCAAAGAGCGCCTGGCAGCGCACCGTCTGGTGGAGGAGTGCATGCTGATGGCCAACAAAACCGTCTCGGAACATATCACCCGGATGCGCGAACAGCACAAGAATGTCCCTGGAGAAAACAATCGCGGAAAAAGTGATGGAAAGGAGGGGAAAACACGTTATCCGTTCCTCTACCGGATCCACGACCGGCCGGATCCCGAAAAGCTGAAGAATATCGGTGAGAATGTCAGGCCGCTGGGCATAGAATTCCACCTGAAAGACGGAAAGGTGTCCGCCGAGCAGATCAACAGCCTCATCAGGCAGGCCAACAAGACGACCCTCAAGTACGCAATCAACGAGCTGGTTCTGCGTTCCATGGCCAAAGCGGTTTACAGTCCCAAGAATATCGGTCACTATGGACTCGGTTTCCGCGAATACACACACTTTACCAGCCCGATCCGACGTTATCCCGATCTCATAGTGCATCGTCTCCTGAAACTCTACGCCGGCGGACTCCCGGGATACAGTTTCCAGGAGTTGATAACACTTGGTGACCACTGCAGCCAGAAAGAACGTGATGCGGTAATAGCTGAGCGTGATTCCATCAAACTGAAGCAGGTGGAATACATGTCTGCCCATATCGGCGATGTTTTTGACGGCGTAATCAGTGGAGTTACTGAAAAAGGGCTCTTTGTACTGTTGAATGAGAGTTATTGCGAAGGCATGATTGCCATCCGGGATCTGGACGATGATTTTTACGTCTACGAGCAGGCACGCCACCAGCTGCGCGGTCGCAGCCGTGGCAGGGTCTTCCGCCTGGGCGACAATATCAAGGTTAAAGTGGCACGAACCGATGTCGACCAGCGTCAGATCGATTTCCTTCCGGAACACACCGGAAAGAAATAGAATCCGCCAAAATACCGGAACTTTTTGCCCGCGATTTGCGATAGAGTTTTTTTAATCCATACAGACCAAGGCAAATGAACAAAAACCGTCCGTTTCCCCTCAACCGGCTCCTCATTGCGGCATGCGCACTACTGATCTGCAGCTCAGCAATGGTGCCGGAATCACACGCACAATTCTTCGGTTTTGGCAAGAACAGAGTGCAGTACTCCCAGTTTGACTGGCGGTTCATCCAGTCAGAGCATTTTGACGTCTATTACTACGATTCCGAGAATTATTACCTGGCAGAGTTCACGGCCAATAGTCTCGAGGCGGCCTATGCTCAGCTGCAACGAGATTTCCGGCATCAGCTCAACGACCGGATTGCCGTGATAATCTATGATTCGCACACCGACTTCAGCCAGACGAATGTAGTGCCGCTTCCAGTTGATGCACAGGGGATAGGCGGGGTAACGGACAAGTTCAAAAACAGGATAACCATCCCGTTCATGGGTAACTACGGTGATTACCGTCAGGTCTTGCATCACGAGCTGGTCCACGCCATGTTCAATGACAAGTTCTACGGAGGGACTATTCAGTCCATTATCCAGAACAACATTCAACTTGTCATACCGCTCTGGTTTGAGGAGGGTTTAGCCGAGTACGTGTCGCTCGGATGGGATACCGACACCGACATGTTCATAAGAGAAGCAGTCATGAACAACATGATGCCGCCGATCCAGCAGATGGGTGGATTCATGGCTTATCGTGGCGGACAGGCTTTCTGGAATTTCATCGTTGAAGAATACGGCCGTGAAAAGATCGGTGAAATACTTCAGCGCGTGCGGCAGACGCGCAGCATTGAGGCTGGACTGCGCCAGTCACTGGGCCTGAGCATGACAGAGCTGAACGAACGATTTCAGGACTACCTGCGGAAGATATATTTCCCCGAAATTGCCGTACGCGAAGATCTTCGCGACATCGGAAATTTGATCACAACCGACCGTTTCCGCCGTGCGTACAATACAAGTCCAGCCGTTTCTCCCCAGGGCGACAGGGTTGCCATGATCTCCAACGCCCGTGGCTTTTTTGACGTGATAGTGCTTAATGCCACGGACGGCAGCCGGATCAAGACACTGATCCGCGGAGAAGACAATGTGGATTTTGAAGAGCTGAACATCCTAAGGCCGAATCTTACATGGTCGCCGGATGGCAGGCAACTTGCGCTCTCAACTCGTTCAGGCGGATCGGTGGACCTTGCCATAGTCGATTACCAGACCGAAGAGGTACAGAAAATCGTCTTCCCGCAGCTCGATGCGATCGGGTCAGTTGCATGGTCGCCCGACGGTAAAATGATCGCTTTTCAGGGTAATGCCGGCCCTTACACAAATATCTTTGTATACAATCTTGAAAACGGCGATTTCATCAGCGCCACCAACGACGTGTTCAGCGATTTTGATCCGGCATGGTCTGCCGATTCGAGATACCTTCTGTTCGCATCAGATCGAGGTCCCCATACGGAAGTCAACACGTTCCAGAGCGATTTCAATGTGCTGCTCAATCCATATCTCGGACAAAGTGACATCTACATGCTGCGGCTGGGATCCAACAGGGCCACCAGGCTGACAAGCACCCCAAACTGGAACGAAACACGGCCTATCATGACTCAGGACGGCCGCCTGATCTATATCTCCGACCAGAACGGTATCAACAATGTTTACGAAATGGATCTGGAAAGCCGGACAAGCTACCCGCTCACAGACCTCATTTCAGGTGTCATGCAGATGTCCATTAGCGCTGATGGAAACCTGCTTGCCATCAACTCTTTCAATCGCGGTTTCGTCCATATCTTCACGATTGACAACGTATTTGACCGTCGCAAAACCGAGCCGTTGCAGCGCAACCATTGGGCTGAACGCCGGCTGCGGGAACCTGCCGGCCAGCGTGTCCCAGCAAAAGGGCTGGCATTCCAGATGTTTGAGGACGACCTGCAGCGTATGAGCGCCACCGAACTGGTACGCCAGACTTCAGCTATCATGGACCTCATCAGGGAACAAGAACCTGAAATCCCGGCCGATCCTGAATTGCTGGCAGATGAACCCGATACGGCCGATGTGAGCAGCGATGTGATCGATTTCCGCAACTATGTGTTCGGGGATGGTCTTGAAGACCTCATAACCACAACACATGTGGATTTGGCAAGGGAAGAACGCGCCACACGAACCGATGACGGACGCTTCATACCGCGACGCTATCGGCTTGAGTTTTCACCAGACATCACGTATGCTGCTGGCGGTGTTTCCACCTTCTACGGTACTTACGCTTTGGCAGCGTTCACTTTCTCCGACCTGCTGGGCAACCATCGCATCAATCTCATCACGAACCTGCAATTCGACCTTCGCAACAGTGATTATGAGATCAGTTATGGCTACTTTGCCAACCGCACCAACTATCTCATCCGCTATTTTCACACCTCGCGGAATTTCCTGGTCCTGAGTCGTGATTTTTCAGATTTTGAACAGGTTCGGTTCCGATTCTACGGAGGCGGCCTGCAATTCCAGTATCCCATCAACAAATTCAGCCGGATTGATTATGGAATCAGCCTGATCAACATTTCGCGTGATTTCAGCCTGGTTTACGCAAATGTGTCCGACTCTGAGAATGCCTTTTTCTTCTATCCTGAAGTAACCTACACGCGTGACCTCACCCGGCCAGGATTCCTTTCTCCGCTGTCCGGCAGGAGATATGCCATAAGCCTGACAGGAAGTCCGCCACTGTCATCCGATATCATCGGATTTGCTTCGGTCATCGGTGATGTTCGCCAGTATTTCCACCTTGGCATGGGATACGTCTTTGCTTTCCGCGGTTCCGGTGCGGCCTCCTTTGGTCCCGATGCCCAGAATTTCTTTATGGGCGGTATGCAGAACTGGATCAATTTCCGCTGGGCTGAAGGCTCACTCCAAACAGACCGGCTGGAGGACATCTTTTTCACCATTCCGGCGCTGCCGCTGCGTGGACATTTCTTCAACTCAGCCATTGGCAACCGGTTCGGGCTTTTCAACGCCGAGTTCCGCTTCCCGCTTATTGCCGCCATGCTACCCGGGCCTATACCCATCATTCCACTTTACAATATCCAGGGAACGGCTTTCTTCGATGTGGGTGCAGCCTGGGATGGAGCAAATCGTGATGCCATCCTGGCCGGAACAGGATTCGGTTTGAGGACCATTCTTCTCGGTCTTCCTTTCCGATACGATCTGGCCTGGCCTTACGACTTTGAAGACGGTACCGGATTCGGAAGAAGGGTTCACTATTTCAGTATTGGACTTGATTTCTGACAGGGCATCTATTACAATCATGATATAGCATGATCATGAAATAGCATAAAGCACCGGTGCAGCATTCAAGGCAAAGAAATTCGGCGGGAAGTCCTGCTGCATTACGGGAGCTTGATCATCGGGTGCGTTCCCAATCCATCAGAAGGAGGCGGTCTGCCTGCAGGCCAGGGTCTCGAAAATAAATCAGAGTGGTGTATTCCAGCTCCGTTGAAGCAAAACTGGCATCCAGCCTCAGATCATCGATGCGTCCCCTTTCCACAATGGCATATTTATAGTCATATATGCCCTCCTTGATGATGGCCCTGCCTACGTAGGAGTCTGTGGAAGACCGGTACTCCATCAGATTGGCATCGTGTATGGTCCAGTTGTTGAAAGGACCGTACACAAAAATGGGGAGGTCGGTAGCTTCTCTTTCCGGCAGCTCCAATTCAAATCGCACATCCACATAACGGGCTCGAAGGTCATCCCGGGGAATTCCATGTACAGTCGAAATTCGGCGCCGGGGTGTGACATCAAGGTTTACCACGTCCCGGAAAAGCCATACCTGTGGGGGGATGGTCCCGCTTCTCACCTCCACGACATCAGGCTGTGGAGCATCATACCTCGCAATATCCAGCGGGCGAAACTCATAAACCCCGACAAATGATTCAGGCCGCGATAAATAAGCCCTGTAGACACCTGATTCCGACACATCATATTCGTCGGCCAGTCTTGACCGACCCCAAAACCGGTTTTGCACGAAACGGATATCCAGGTCCGTCACCGGTGAGACAACAAACGAGGGGTATGAGAAACGGGCAAACGGTTGATGGTGCACCCTGTATCGCGCATCCAGCCCAAACAGCTCTTCCAGATCGAACTGAACCTGACCCACATTCTCATGAACAAAGAATGGGAGAGAAAACAGCACGCGTGAGGTTTCGTATTCAAGAACCTCCATTAAATAATTACCACTAAGCACAAGCTGCATGTTCTCGTTGGGGAACTGATAGCGATAGTGCATATAGTGAGGATTCTGGACGCTGCTCGGCTGTCCTCCCTCAATAAGGTCCTCGCGGTGTCCCCGCAGATAAAAATCACTCAGCAATCTGCTGTCAGACCAGTCTGCATTGCGGTGCCTGATACGCACTCGAAACAATCGTGAAGACCCGCCAAGTTCGTCAAAACGCAATGTCAGGACGTCATTGCTTCCCAATCTTATGGATGGATGGGATTCTTTCAGCTCGCCACGGTAAAGCTGCAAGCTCTTGATATTGTCCGGAGGAAGTACTTGTCCGGCAACTACCGGACTGTTTTCGAGAATATAAACCTCATCATCAAAATCACTTATAGTAACACGCTCTACACTGCAGGTTGTAAACAGGAACAACAATATGCTTGAAATGATGAAAGTATTGATAAAACTTGTCATTAGTCTAGAGGGTCATGCGTCCGGAGAAAACAGTCACGGCCGGTCCGTGAAGGATGATATTCCGATAAACGGAAAGCTCCCCGTCACGGGTTACACTGAAGGAAACCTCAAGGGGTCCGCCTGGACAATCGACCTGCACGTGATGCTCCCTTTCGGGGGGAAATGACTCCAACTTGCTTTCCATGTCATTTAAAAAGGAGCGGGTAATGGCCGTTGCAATAGCACCCGTGCCGCATGCAAGCGTGAGGTCCTCAACACCGCGTTCGTACGTTACCAGACGAAGGCGGTTCTGTTCGAGAATGGAAGCGAAATTGACGTTGGTGCCCGTCGGAAAAAGATCGATCCTGTTGCGGATCCGCCTTCCAAGTTCCCGGAAATGTCGATCTGGCGATTTCAAATACTTGGGGTCAATGGCAACCACATGTTCCGTACCTGTATTCAGGAAAAACCATGTCTCACCATCAATGATCATTTTGGATGGATGTGGCTCCACTGGAAAATGAACAGATACGTACTGTTCATAAACCTCGGCCCTGTACAGAAGCCCATTAGTATGGAAGGTCAGCTTCTCCGGAAGGCCCAGATCATGGGCGAACCTGGCCAGGCAGCGCGCACCGTTTCCACACATGCCTGCTTCGCTTCCATCCGCATTGAGGTAATGCATGGTGAAATCACTGTTTTCAGAGGGAAGCAGAAGAAGGATGCCGTCCGCTCCAATGCCTGTCCTGCGTTGACACAGAGCAGGCGTGCTGTCAAGCACAAGGTTCATCGGGAACTCAGGCGAGCGGGCATCCATGACAATAAAATCATTGCCCGCCCCGTGCATTTTTGCGAATTCGATGTGTTCAGACATGGGATATTATGCTGCATGTGCAGCGCTGCGTATTAGAAGTTTCTGTTAACTGTCCATTATTTCCGTCACGGCAGGCATGTGCCTCCACGTCTCGCCGGATGTGACAGCCGAGTCAGAACCACGCATCCAGGCTGCAAACCGGTTGGCCATCACGGTGAAAATCAGGCGCGGCTGGATATTCTGAGAAAGCAGGGCCCGAGCCTCTTCCAGCGTTTCGAGCATCTCCTGTATCCGGGCGTCTTTCAGACGGCTGCAGAAATTCCGGATGACATCCATGCGGTCACTGTTGGTGATCAGAGACTCGTCGGCACCGGCAGAGAACAAGGCTATGTCACGTAAAAACATCTCGATCATGTTCACAATGGCCAGCTGCCCTTCCTTGCTGTAGCCCGACTGCCATTTTTGGCCTATTTCAAGGATACCCTCGACATCCACAGTGTAAGACATTCTAAGGAAGCGAATAATATCCTCCCGGTTCTCCTGAAGTGTTTCAAGATCGTAAAACCGTGTATAGCTGTAATTGCCCCCGGCAATGCGGGATAAAAAACGGGCATCTTCTTCAGCCACATTGTCGTAGGTCACAAGACCGTCGCGTATCTCATCAGGCAGCAGGGGCTGGCAGGGCAACAGCTGGCACCGTGATATGACTGTGGGAAGGAGCGCATTGAGCTTGTCTGTGGTCATGATGAACATGACCTGTTCACCCGGCTCCTCGAGCAATTTCAGGAAGGAGTTGACGACCTCCTTGCGCATGGTCTCGATATTGGTGATGATGACGATGTTGCGCCGGCCTTCGTTTGGCCTGAGATAGGCCGCTCGCCGAACCTCGGAATTGAAATACTCAACCGAATAGAACGCCCTGCGGTTGCGGGAATCGTCCTGACTGGTAAGGGAGGGCCGCATGGCGAAGTCTACGATTTCGTAGGGGTCCTCGGCCAGCAGCTCGACCCGGGCCCGCAGTTCGTCGCGGGTGACCGTTGATGGAAGGGGTAGGAAAACATGGATATCGGGATGATAGTACCACGACCTGCGGTCCGAAACAGCACCGGGTGCGGGATCTCCTAGATTGGAAACACCGTTAATGGCTTCGGCAAATGCCAGTGCAAGTGCTTTCTTGCCCGAACCGGGCTGACCGCTGATAAGATAGGCATGGCTGATCCGGTCCTCGGCAAGAATGCGCCACATTTGCTTGCGAAGCCGCTGCTGACCTATCAGTCGTCGTGCGCCAATGGTGCCACTATCAGGGGTATTGGCGGCGGCGCTATCGTTCATATGGTTACCTTGCTCAGACATATGTTGGTGTCAATCCTCCCAGAGGTTGTCAAAAAGAAGGATGGAGGCCGAGATGGTAACTCCCGTGAAACCGACAAGTGCAGCAAGGTCATTGGCATACTGGGAAATCTCACCGCCTGTGAAAGCGGCCTGCGTGACCCTGACCAGCAAAAGCATGAGCGGGATCAGCATGGGCAGTGCAAGGACCGGGAAAACGGCACCTTTTCGTACAGCCTGGGAAACCAGTGCCCCAAGCATGGTAGTGGCACCGGCAAGGCCGGAGGACCCCAAAAGCACAACCGCTGCCAGCAATGCCGGTCTTTGAACAGACATATTGACCATTATTACAAAAAGGAAAAGCGTAATACTTGCAATTAAGAGAGTAAAAAGAAAATTGTAAACCAGTTTTCCAACAAGCACACTTGTGGCAGGTGCATTGAGGCGAAGGAGATCCATGGTGCCACGTTCGCTTTCACTCACAAATACTCTTGACAGCGTAGTCAAGGAGGCAAAGAGAATGATAATCCAAACAAGTCCACTTTGAACAGCAACCGACAGCAGGTCGGCACGCAACGAGAACAGAACTATCAGCATGGTGGAGATTATAAAGGCAAGCACCGTACTGACACCAAAGCGGGATCGCCATTCAAGATGAAAATCCTTGAAAAAAACAGCAAATGACTGGGATTGAAATGGCATGGAATTTTGGAGTAACAGATTATCTGAAAAGTAAGGCGGTATCCGTTTTAATGCCAGCAAAATTGATGCAGGACAATCGGCCTTGCGCTTTGGTCCCTCAAATGCAGGAAATAATTCAACGCCAATGACCTCAGATATCATACGTTATGGAAGCGGACAGAATATGTTATGAAAAAAAGCCATATGATCTGTATATTTGGTATGTTTTTTCGGGTTCGATAATAAAGAGTTTTTCATGAAAATCAGTGATCTTCTGGACAGCACCAACGTCATTCCGGATCTGGATGCCGGGAACAAGGATGAAGCCATAAACAACCTTGTCAGCACCCTCTCCTCCAGACTGGATGAAGAAACCATCAGTGCCGTTCGCAAAGCGGTTATGGAAAGAGAGAGTATCATGTCAACCGGCGTGGGGAAAGGTCTTGCCATCCCGCATGGTAAATGCCGGAAACTGACAGAGACCTTTGCTGCATTTGGCAAGCTTAGGCGTCCTGTGGAATACAATGCAATCGATGGAGAGCCGGTGGTAATACTTTTCCTCCTGGTTGGACCCGAATCCCAGAACAGTGTCCACATCAAAATGCTCAGCCGCATATCACGGCTTTTAAACAGTTCATCATTCCGTGAAAAATTGCTTGAGAGTGATGATGCACGCACCATCATTGAGCTCTTCCAGTCCGAAGAAGAGCATTTCGTGCGCATTTGATACCACCGAGGTGACACTTCGCTATGGCCAGAAACATTATCGACGGTAAAAAGGTAGCGGGAATACTGCGGCAGCAGGTCCGCGATGATGTTCGTGAATGGACAAGCAGGGGAAACCGTCCGCCGATGCTTCAGGCTATATTGATCGGAAATGATCCGGCATCGCGAACCTACGTGGGTGCCAAAACCAGAGCGTGCGAGGAGGTGGGCATAGCTTCTGAAACGGTCAGTTTTCCCGACACCATCTCAATCAGGGAGCTCAAAGAGGCCATCCAGTCCTACAATAACGATGAGAGCATAGACGGAATCCTGTTGCAGCTGCCGCTGCCGGGACACCTCCATCCCAGCCAGGTCATCGAGACAATTGACCACAGAAAAGATGTGGATGGGTTCCATCCAATGAACGTTGGACGGCTCGCCGTCGGGCAGCCGACATTCCGATCCTGCACACCGGCCGGTATTGTGGAACTGTTCCGCTACTACAGTGTGATGACCAAAGGACGCCATGCCGTCGTGGTGGGTGCCAGCAATATTGTAGGGTCGCCTCTGGCCATCATGCTGTCACGGGAAAACGACTCTGGAAAGGCTACAACAACCCTCTGCCATAAATACACCCGCGACCTGACCCGCCATACCATCCAGGCAGATATCCTGATCGTCGCCGTGGGCTCACCCGGACTCATAACCGGCCCCATGGTCCGAGAAGGTGTGGTGGTCATCGATGTCGGCATCAACCGCGTGGCCGACTCCACCACGGAAAAAGGGTATCGTCTTGTCGGTGACTGTGATTTCGACAGCGTGGCCGAGAAAGCCAGCCTCATAACCCCGGTGCCCGGCGGAGTGGGGCCAATGACCGTGGCCATGCTCATGAAAAACACCTTGCTGGCTGCAAAAAAATCAATCTACCCGGAAGACTGACAAACACTTTTGCGTCAGTCGTCGGCCTCCTGCCCCTCTGCAGCAGGAAGTATCGTGAGTTTAGCCGAGAGCGTTTTGCGGATATCATCAATGTTTTTCGCGGAAGCCAGCTGATCCTTTGTCATATTGCCGCCAATCAGCCTGCCAAGCTTGTTCAGAATCAGCAATTTCCGTTGAAAACTCATATGTGTGGGACTCAGCAGGATGAAAATGACCTGCACCGGCTCTTCAATGGAAGCAACCTGGTATCCTTTTTCACTGATGGCCAGCAGGAGGGAAGGTTTGTTCACATAGTGGGTGCTCAAATGAGTCAGCATTACGCCTGGGAGGTCACTCGGAAGGTTTTCAGGCTCCAAAACCTTGAGCTGCTGCGTAACTTCCCCTGAAACATCGGCCCGGTCCGGGAAAAGAGCTGAAACAAGCTCTTCAATCGCCTCTCCATGATCGGTCTCGCCATCAGCGGCTATGTAGATGTGATTTGCAGAGATGTCAGGTAGCAATGGAGAGGCGTCAAAACGGAGAACAGCCGTGGGTTTCCTGTGTTCTTCGACTTCTGCGGGATAGACAATGATGAAGTTTTCCGGTTTCACCTGGTTGATCACGTATGCCGGCAACCGCTCGAAACTGGGCTGCCAGGCCACACCGCCACGCCGTGAACTGACAAGGATTACAAGGTCCTGATCGTTGT
>SLNO01000139.1 GCA_007132975.1 Balneolales bacterium | reverse complement strand
TCACGCTCAGCTTCCGCCGTGTTCAGGTTGGCTTTTGTTGCCATGTTAACCGAGTCCTTGTGATAGCGGGCGCCGATATGTGCGCTCCAGGCCATACCGCCGCTTTGGGCTATGCACCGCAGCCATGTGTCGATATCGCCTCCCCTCATGGACTTGCCATCGGGAAATCCGCCGGCCTGTTTAAGAACGGATTTGCGTATACATGCCACAGAAGTCCACAAGGGACGCAGCCCAGAGATGTAGGCTTCCAGATAACTGTCCAGATCAAGGAAGTGATTGCCATGTTCCTTGTTAATCCTGTAGTATTCTTCAACACCCACATCCCTGTCGCCTGAAGAAAAAGTCCGACCGGCACCAAGGACCCCTGATTTTGGAAACATCTCCATGAGCGTGATCATGTTCTGCAGGTGGTCCGGCAGCCATTCATCGTCCGCATCCAGGAAAGCGATCCATTCGGCTGAGGCATTTTCGATGCCAAGGTTCCTCGCGGCGTATCCGCCCGGGCCAGGGGTATCACGCCGCAGTATCGTGGTACGCTCGTCTGCATAATTCCGAACCTCTTCCATGCTGTTGTCGGAGCAGGCGTCATCAATCACCACTATTTCAAAATCGCTGAAAGCCTGTCCGTGAACAGACTCCATGCAACGGCGGATATGCGGCTCCTTGTTGTGCACCGGTATTACCACGGAGAACAAGGGCGTAGCAATTCTGCCACTGCGATCTGTCTGTTTCAACGGTTCTGGCATCTCTTACTTGCCTCCAGGGATGAGATGCAGTATATCTTTGATGGACATCATGTTACCCCTTGCCTCATAAGCTCTTTTGTAGGTTAGGATCCGTTTTGCGGTTTCAACCATGGCCGGATAGCCACTCCTGAGCAGCTGGTTGGCATATATAACGATGTCCACACCGGCGTCAGCCAGCTCGTACTCATAAATTGTATCGTAACTGGATGGCACAACCACAAGGGGCACATCACGATCATATTGCTCAAACCATTTGCAGAACTCCAGGATCTCGTCAGGGTTTTTCTCTTTTGAGTGGATCATGATGCCATCGGCTCCTGCTTCAATGTAGGCTTGCGCCCGGGCAGTGGCATCATCCATACCTCTTTTGAGGATAAGGCTTTCGATACGTGCAAAGAGCATGAAGTCTTCGGTTATCTGCGCCGCCTTGCCCACTTTTATCTTGTTGCAGAAATTTTCGATGGTATCCTGCTTCTGCACTACCTCCGTTCCGAAAAGGGAGTTTTTCTTGGGTCCCACCTTGTCTTCTATGATGATGGCGGATACTCCGAGACGCTCCAGCGTGCGAATGGTAAAACCGAGGTGTTCCACTTTGCCGCCGGTGTCGCCGTCAAAAATAATGGGCTTGGTGGTCACCTCCAGCAGGTCGTTGATATTCGACAGCCGCGCGGTAATATCCACCGCCTCGATGTCGGGTTTGCCCTTGAGCGTGGAATCGGTCAGGCTGCTGGCCCACATTCCGTCAAACTCTTCCTGGACACCGTTGATACTGACATGGGTATGCTCAACGATCAGTCCGGACAGCCCGCTGTGTGCTTCAATGATGCGGACGATATTTTTTGAATCGATCATTCGGCGCAGACGCTTACGTCTGATATCCGGGGTAACCCCCACCTCCTTGATCGCTTCGTTGAGTTTGGTGGATGAGATCCCTTTGGTGTACGGGATTTCTACCAGTTTTCCTCCCCACTCTTTCAGCGTGTCGATTACTTGCTGCCGTGTCCTTTTTTGCGGGCCCTCCCTCCAATCATCACCATGGACCACAAAATCGGGTTTGAGTTTTACAAGGTTCGGCCGATAGTCGAGCTGAAACTGCGGGATTACGTGATCAACACCTTTCAAGCTTTCAATGATGATCTTGCGCTGCTCATATTCAAGGTAGGGCAGGCGTTTGTAACTGGCAATTGCTTCATCTGTGAGCAGTCCAACCGTAACCACGCCCAGTTTGGCAGCCTCCTTGATAATGTTGAGGTGACCCGGATGAACAAGGTCCGCACTCATTCCTACGTATACTTTTTTCATTTAATTCCTCTTATGAATTTATTAAACAGTAAAAAAAAGTTTTCTTAATGACAGATGTACCAGCATTACCTTGCCGAAACGGCAAACTGATGTACAAATGCATTGCTGAAACCCTGCCCTCTCAGGGAGAAAACCGGTTCATGTGACATTCGCAAGAACCCGGAAGCTGTCATTTTCGTCGAGCAGCTGCTGGTAAGTACCGCTGGATTCAACCTGACCGTCCTTCATGTAGTAGATCCGGTCGCAGTTCATTACCGTAGTAAGTCTGTGTGCAATGGTAATGATGGTACGCTCCCCTTTCAGGTCTTCTATAGCTTTGATGATCTGCTTTTCCGTTACGTTATCGAGTGCGGAAGTAGCTTCATCCATCACCAATACCTGGGGATCGTGGTAAAGCGCGCGTGCGATACCGATCCTCTGTCTCTGTCCACCAGAGAGCCTTACCCCCCGCTCACCGATCACTGTATCCAGGCCTTCGGGCAGGCGCCGCACGAACTCCTCGAACTGGGCCAGTTTGAGGGCGCTCCATACCTTCTCGTCATCAATTTCTTCGTCCGGAATTCCAAAAGCAACGTTACTCCTGAGTGTCTCATCCGATAGAAAGATGAATTGCGGGATATAACCG
>SLNO01000014.1 GCA_007132975.1 Balneolales bacterium | reverse complement strand
GAAGGGCTGGATTGCGCATCCCCGAAAAATTGTATCCGTACTGCTGCAACCGTGGGCCTTCTTGATCACAGCGAAGCAGAACAGGCGCTTCAGATGATAGATGACCGCAATTTGATTTCACACTCCTACCTGGAAGAAGTTGCAATGAAAATTTATCGGAGACATTCCGATCACTCAGCGCTGATGAGAACGGTAGCCGACCGCCTGACCAAGCGCCAATAGCAATTATTTCCAGTTGATTGATACCCGGACAACCTTTCAAATGGAAAATTGCTCCAAAATATGTCCCAAAACATCCCCGGCCTGAAACGAAACTGGAAGCAGTTTTCTCTGCTTGTGCTGATCAATGCCTTCGTGGGCGGCATGGTCGGACTCGAGCGCACCATCCTGCCCGAGATCGCCGAAACGGATTTCGGCATCGCCGCCCGTTCGGCCATCTTCTCCTTTATCGTCGTTTTCGGGATCACCAAGGCCGTATCCAACTACTTTGCCGGCCGGTTTGCCCAGCAGTTCGGCCGCAAGAAAATGCTCGTCACCGGCTGGCTCTTCGGGATCCCCGTACCGTTCATGCTGATGCACGCACCGGACTGGAACTGGATCGTGGCCGGAATGAACTAGCTGGGACGGCAGTCAGCTTAAAGAAGCTCTTCCGATACATGACACTTACCGGCGTCAAGGCATTCAACCGGTTTTCCCGATACGGATCCGGCATATCTGCGGTCCCAGCTCAAGGTATTCCCAGCTTACGCCATACGCAGACTGAGACGCAAGTTTATTGCGCAACGGCTTGGGATCGAACTTGTTCACCAGTACAAACGACTCCCCCGGTTCCAGGGCTTCAAAGGTTTCCGAAATAAGCGGACAGCGGTTCTCACATTCCATGTCCCGGACATCCAGGACCTTTTCCTCTAGTAACATTGATCAATGAATTTGGGTGGATTTGGGTCCGGCCCCATCCACCCGATATGGTAACCCGGGTTAAGGAGCCATGATTTAAATATTGATTTAAGACTCTTTTATCTTAATTAATTTTACAGACAGATGCAACCTTTTCTGTTGCATTTTTGCCATATAACGACCGATGTTACTCGGGTCGCCCTCTGCCAATAACCGCATTATCCCGGGCAGCTTTCGCTCCGGTGGGCAGGGCGAATCTCAGGTTCAGTTCATCAATGCGCAGCGCTGTATCTGCCAGTGATTTATCGCGGAACGCCTGAAACAGACTGGCGCGGATATCGGCCCAGTCGTCATGGACCGGGCAGGGTTTCTCCTCACCGCAGCCGGGCAGGCCAAGCAGGCAATCGGTAAACAGCCCCATGCCGTCAATGGCCACGATGACATCCACCAGGCTGATCTCCTTCGGGTCGCGCCTGAGCGCCACACCGCCTTTCGGACCTTTCATCGAGGTAATGATCCCGGCTGATGTAAGCTGCTGAAGGATTTTCGTGAGAAAATGGAAGGATATGTTGAGCTCCTCGCTCATCCTGCCTATGGAGACATAACCCCGGGAACGGCTCGCTTCCCTGGCAACATAGAGAGATGCGAGAATACCATATGTACACGCTTTGGAAAGGACCATTTGAAATAGTGTTGGTAAGGGCCGGAAGAACCAGGTGAAAACGACGGCCCCTGGATCTGCAATGCCAATAATATTGATTGTCCTGAGGGCATAATAAGATAAAATAGTCTCAATATAAAACCCGGATTTGTTTGGTTAGCGAAAAAATCTGTTATATTCTCCAGGTTGCATCTACCCTGCGGCTGGACAAGATTTATATCATGGATGCCGGATGACATTCATGAGTATTGCATCACTGATCCTACAGCACCTACAATCCCATTTCAAAAATAATGAAGCGTATCGTTATCGTTGAAGATGATTTGTTACTATCATTGCTACTTGAAAAGCAGGTTGGGAGGATGGGGTACAACGTGGCGGCCAAGGTCATAAGTGGAGAAGAGGCTGTGGAAAAAATCAGGGAACACGAGCCGGATCTGGTTTTAATGGATATCAAACTCGTGGGAGATCTTGACGGTGTAGAGGCTATGCAACAGGTTCGGAGTTTCACTGATGTTCCCGTGCTCTACCTTACCGGCAATTCCGATGAAAGGACACGACGACGGGCATATGCCACCGATCCCGTTGCCTACATGGTCAAACCTGTGGACATTGCTCTATTGAAAAAGACTATCAAAGAAATCCTGGATTAATTATTCCACTCAGCCATTGCTGATCAGGATCAACACAATGCCAGGGTCTTGCACCGGACAACACGCCCCCAGGCATTGCACGACTGCAATACAGCGCCATACAGACGCTGTCATAAAAACTCCTGAAAACTGATTGCCGCAGGCTTTGCCTCAAGCTAATCAGCTGCCGTGGCAGTGCTTGTACTTTTTGCCGGAGCCGCAGGGACACGGGTCATTGCGTCCGACGCGGTCTTCCACCACAACGGGCTGCCGCTTGGCCCTTTCACCGCGGCCTGCTGCCGCCGCGGCCTGCTGGGCGGCACCCTGTTCCGGCCCGCCGCCAAAGCGCAACCCCATGTTTTCGGCCGATTCGTGCTGCGTCTTGAGTTTGTCCATATCCACCCGGCTTTTCACCGGCTGGCGGGCACGCTGAAGCTGCTGCGGATCGGCGGTCACTTCCGGTACGGCTCGCCAGACCATGGAGACCACATCGTTGTTGATATCCTCCAGCAACTGGGTGAACATGTTGAACGCCTCACGCTTGTATTCCAGCAGCGGGTCTTTCTGGCCGAAAGCACGCAGGCCGACTCCCTGTTTGACCGAATCCAGGTCGCGCAGGTGCTCCATCCAGCGTTCGTCGATGACAGCCAGCACGGCCGAGCGCTCCAGCGCGCGGACCACTTCGCGGCCCTCGTTGGCAACGGCTTCCTCGATGCCGACCACCACCCGCATCCGCTTCACGCCATCCGTGAACAGGATCTGCACGTTGGTCGGCTTGTTGGGCGCATCGTTTTCATGCACCTGTCTTATGACTTTGTAGAAGGGTTCTGAGAGCCGCTTTTCCTTCTCCTGATAGGTCTTGACGGCTTCATCGAAGATCAGGTCGATGACCCCGTCTTCACGCAGGTTGGACCACCGCTCACGGTCAATCTCTACATCCACGGCCAACTGCCGCAGCACGCGCTCGCGGATACCGTCGTAGTCGCCTTCCGGATAGAGTTCGTTGACAATGGCCGAAACCATATCCTCAAGCATGTTCAGCAGCAAGCTGCTCAGGCCTTCCCCGAGGAGGGCATTGCGGCGGTAGCCATAGACCACGTTCCGCTGGTTGTTGAGCACATCGTCATACTCCAGCTGGCGCTTCCTGATGCTGAAGTTGTTCTGCTCCACTTTCTTCTGGGCGCGTTCGAGCGTTTTGGATACCCAGGGGTGCTGGATGACTTCGCCCTCTTCGAATTTGAGGCGGTCCATGACATTGGCCACCCGCTCGGAGCCGAACAGGCGCATGAGGTCGTCTTCCAATGACACGAAAAACTGCGTTTCCCCGGGATCGCCCTGTCGCCCGGACCGGCCGCGGAGCTGCAGGTCAATGCGCCGCGATTCGTGCCGTTCAGTGCCCACAATGGCCAATCCGCCCAGTTCCCGGACACCTTCGCCCAGCTTGATATCGGTCCCGCGTCCCGCCATGTTGGTGGCAATGGTCACCGAACCTTTCTGCCCGGCGTCACGCACAATCTCGCTCTCGCTTTTGTGCTGTTTGGCGTTGAGCACATTGTGGCGGATGCTGCCACGCTTGAACATGCGGCTGAGCATCTCGGAGACTTCCACACTTGTGGTGCCGACCAGCACGGGCTGTCCGCGTTCGTGATATTCGCGCACCCGGTCGACCACGGCGTTATAGCGCTCCCTTTTTGTGCGGTAGACCAGGTCTTCGTGATCTTCGCGCTTCACCGGCACGTTCGTCGGGATCTCAATCACCTCAAGCTTGTAGATCTCAAAAAATTCACCCTCTTCCGTGATGGCCGTACCGGTCATACCGGCCAGCTTGTGGTACATCCGGAAGTAGTTCTGCAGGGTGATGGTGGCGTAAGTCTGTGTGGCCGCCTCCACCTTGACATCCTCCTTGGCCTCAATGGCCTGATGGAGCCCGTCGGAGTAGCGCCGGCCGGCCAGCACACGCCCGGTGTGCTCATCCACGATCTGAACCTTGCCATCGGTGACGATGTACTCATCGTCCCGCTCGAACAGGGTGTACGCCTTGAGCAGCTGGTTGACCGAGTGGATGCGCTCGCTGCGCTCGGAAAAGACACGGTAGAGCTCTGACATGCGGTCCGATCGCTCCTTTTTTACCTCTTCGCGGGCTTTTTCAACTTGCTGGAGCTTGTAGTCTTCGCTGAAGGAGGCGTTGTTTTCGATTTCGGAGAGTCGTTCGCGTTCTTTTTTGTCCAGCTCCTCCTCAATAATCGAGGTTTCTGTGCCCATATCCGGGATCACGAAGAAGTTTTTGTCCTCGCTGGACGGGGTGATCAGTTCACGGCCCATCTCGGTGAGCTCGATGGTGTTCTGCTTCATGTCCACGGCGTAGTACATAGCCTCATCCACCAGGTGCATGTTCTTGCCCTGGTCCTGCAGGTAAAGGTATTCGGTCTGCTGCGTGAGCTTCTGAAGCCGGGGCTCCTGCATCATCTTCATGAACTTCTTGCTCTTGGGAAAGCCGCGGCGGGCCCTGAAGAGCGCAAGTCCCGCTTTCTGCTCGTCGCCCTGCTCCAGCGCTTCCTCGGCTTCCTGGAGGAATTTGGCGATCAGTTTCTTCTGGGATTCAACGAGGCGCTGGACACGCGGTTTCAGCTCGGAATATTTCTGGTTCTGGTTGTCCTGCGGGACCGGGCCGGAGATGATGAGCGGGGTCCGGGCTTCGTCGATCAGCACGGAGTCGACCTCATCCACAATCGTGTAATGGTGCCTGCGCTGCACCAGCTGCTCTTTGCTGATGACCATGTTATCGCGCAGGTAGTCAAACCCGAATTCGTTGTTTGTACCGTATGTGATGTCAGCGCGGTAGGCCCGGCGACGTTCCTCGGAGTTGGGCTCGTAGCGGTCTACACAGTCCACCCGGAGGCCGTGGAAATTGAAGATCGGCTCGTTCCATTCGGCGTCGCGCTGCGCCAGATAGCTGTTTACGGTTACGATATGCACACCGCGTCCGACCAGCGCATTAAGATACGTCGGGAAGATGGCGACAAGGGTTTTACCCTCACCGGTCTTCATTTCTGCGATTTTTCCCTGGTGGAGCACTACGGCGCCGACCAGCTGGACGTCGTAGGGGATCATGTTCCACTGGGTTTCGGTGCCGGCCACTTTCCAGCTTTTGCCTACAAATCGGCGGCAGGTTTCCTTTAGTACTGCAAAGGCTTCCGGGAGGATATCGTCGAGCACCTCTTCGGCAATCTCCAGCCACTCTTTGTCGAGCGCCTCCAGCTCGGACTCCAGCTCACTCCTCTTGTCGATTTCCCCGGGTTCACCGGTGTGGATGACATTCAGCTCGTGCTTGATCTCATCAATTTTTTTCTGGGTCTCCTCCGTGGCTTCCCTGATTTCCTTCTTGAATTCTTCGGTTTTAGCCTTCAGCTCCTCGTCGGAGAGATTTTTCATCTCATCTTCGTAGGATTTTATCTCGTCGACGATGGGCTGGATTTTTTTGATGTCGCGCTCGCTTTTGGAGCCCATTATTTTTGAAATGCCTGCAAAAATTTTATCTATCATATCAGCCTTCTGGCTTTTTTTTCGATGTTATCGCAATCTGTAAAAATACGGTTAAATCAATGCTCGTTCAACTTTGCATTGCAGATACTCAGAACAGCAAACGAACAAGAGGCACAATTAGCCTGCATTTCATTGTTCAATGTTTCATGAAAAACTTGTATTTTAAGGGTCTTTGTTAAATTTGACAGTCAGAATGATAAAATTTGCACCCAGATGACGAAAAGAACATATCAACCGAGCCGGCGCAGCCGCAGTAACGTTCACGGATTCCGCTCCCGCATGGAGGATGCGAACGGTCGCAAAGTATTGAAGCGACGCCGTGCAAAAGGTCGACACAAGTTGACCGTCAGTGATGAGAAATTCCGCAAGTAGCAGCGGCCGAACGTACAAACTACCTCGCTCACGTATTGTGCGCGGACGCGATTCCGTACAGCGCCTGTTCCGTAAAGGCAGGGTTGTCCGGGACCGTCACATGGACCTGCGCTATTTATTGTTCCCCGGCCAGGACATCTGTCTGGCGGGATTCATAGCAGGCAAGCGACTTGGCAAGGCACATGAACGCAATCTGATCAAACGCCGTATGAGGGAAGCCTACCGGATGCATCAACATCTTGTGCGAGATATCGCCAAATCAGAATCTGTGGGATTCCAGGGGCTTTTTATCGCAAAAAAAACCGGCGTCCCGTTCCATACCCTGGAGGAGGAATGCATCCGGATACTCACATCCATCCAACAGATAATACAAGAGGCCGGAACGTCAGCACAATGATTGATTGGAATGCCATATCGCAATTCCCGGTCCGGCTTCTCACCCTGTTACGGCAATCTGTCCGCACTTTTTTTGTGTTGCTGATACGCGGCTACCAGTTTTTCATATCCCCCTACTTCCCGACCAGCTGCCGGTACCATCCCACCTGCAGCCACTATGCCATCGAGGCCATAAAGACACATGGCGCCATCAGGGGCGTGGGCCTGACGGCCTGGCGCATCCTGCGATGCAACCCCTGGAGTGCCGGCGGCGAGGACCCGGTGCCCGCGAAAAAGGAAAAATGCTGCGGAGACCATCACACCAACCTCCGCGATGCACGCCCGTCAGCAACACTCCCGTCCACCACATCCAACGACCTTCTAAACTGACACTATTTTGGATCGCAACACTGTTATTGGATTTGTACTGATATTCGGGCTGATGCTTGCCTGGATGTACACCACCATGCCCTCACAGGAGGAGCTGGAACGTCAGCGCCAGGAGCGCATGGCGCGCGACACCATCCCCGAACTTGAAGACCGGACCGACCCGCTCTGGGATGAGGATCGCGAAGTTGCGGTCCGTGAAGCAACGGATCCCACCGTCCGGCCATCTCTTGGTGTATTTGGATATCAGGCGGTAACCGATACCGTATCGACCTGGGTTGAGACCCCCAGGTTCCGGGCACGTTTTACCAATCTGGGTGGTGGTCCTGCCAGTTTTCATCTGTTACGGCACAACATGTGGGATGGCGGCCCGGTGCAGCTCATGTCCGACACTACCCGCTCGGCCTATTCCGTGGAGTTCCTTTCCACGGAAAACTACAACATCGAGACCGACCAGCTGCTTTTCCGTCCGGTTACGACCGACCCTGTCATCACCCTTGCCCGCGGGGAGCAGGCCACCCTGCAGTATGAACTGATCCTGGGCGACGGCAGCCGGATGATCTACACCTATACCATCGACGCCGATACCTATCAGATCCTCCTCTCCATAACTTTCGACGGCGCCGAGCAGCACATCAGCGGCCGCAGTTTTGAACTGGTTTGGAAGCCGGCCATCCCTACAACAGAGCGGGATATCGCCTCCGAGAAACAATACACCGCTGCCTACAGTTTTGCAGGCGGGGTATTGGAACGCTTCCAGCCGTCCGATCAGGGCTTTACGGAAAGCATCATAACCGGCAATGTGGACTGGGTGGCCAGCAAGTCCAAGTTCTTCACCCAGATCATGAAGGCGCAGCAGCCAACCGACGGGGCCATCCTCTCCGCTGAACTCTCCACCGACCAGGAAAACGGAGAGACGATCCACGACTTCAATACCGCGCTGCGCACTCGCCTCTCCGGCACAGACTCCTACAACTTCCAGCTGTTTCTGGGTCCGCTGGACTTCCGCCATCTCAGGAACTTCGACCCCAGGACCTATGACATGGTCGACACCGGCTTCCGTTTCATCCGCTGGTTCTCGGATCCGTTTGTCAAGTACATCATCCTTCCGTTCTTCTGGTTTGTCGGCAACCTGACCGGAAACATGGGCGTCACTATCATCCTGTTTGCCCTGCTGATCAAAATCGTCCTTTATCCCCTCACCAAGAAGAGTTTCGAGAGCATGGCCGCCATGCGCGAGCTGCAGCCCGAAATGGAGGCCATAAAGGAGAAGTACAAGGATGATCCTCAGAAGCAGCAGCAGGCCACCATGAAGCTGTTCAAGACGGCCAAGGTTAATCCGCTCGGAAGCTGTCTGCCCAACCTGCTCCAGATCCCGGTCCTCATTACGTTCTGGCGCTTTTTCCAGAACTCGATCGAAGTGCGCCAGGAGCGGTTCCTCTGGGCCGAAGACCTCTCCGCGCCGGACATCCTGTTCAACCTTCCTTTCACCATCCCGCTGATGGGCGACCATGTGGCCGGATTCGTGCTGCTCATGACCGCATCCATGGTCATCCAGATGAAGGTATCGGGACAGGGCTCCACGGCTCCCAACCCGACACTCAAGATGATGCAGTACGTCCTGCCGGTCATGCTGCTCCTCATCTTCAACCGTCTGTCATCCGGGCTCAGCCTCTACTACCTTATCTACAACGCGCTCTCCATCGCCCAGCAGATGATGATCAACAAGAAGATCGATCACGTCAAGCTGATGGAGACCGTTGACAAGAAAAAGGCCAAGGAGATGCGCAAAGAACAGCTTCTGGAAAAAAAGAAGGCACTGAAGGAAAAAAACAGCAAAAAACAGGGTTGATTGCTCTTTCGCAGTTCGGGAAAAATGATATTTTGAGAAGCGTACTCAGAAACCTTGACCGCTTCTCATTCATCACACATGCCCCGTTCTGTCCGGCATATCATCCCCCTGCTGCTTTTTTCCGTCTGCTCTTTTGCGCTGACCAGCCATTATATTGCCGACGAATCGGGACATCGGCGCGGCAGTGGTGAAACCGGACGGGAGGATGTCCGGCTGAACATCATAGTACCGGGAAGCGACACCACTACGGTGCCGCTGAGCCGTCACCGCATTGCTGCCAACACTGATCCGGAAAACCGCGCTTTCATCAACAACAAGGAAGTAAAAGTATATCCGAGCGGGGCCTTCGTTGGACTCACTGACCTCCCGGTGGGCCACAGCACCACACAGATACGCGTGCGCACGCCCGAGGGCGACACCCGCACCAGAAAACTCCACTTCTATCGCCCCGACCCCGACCAGGCGGCACCGCCACAGGCCGAAACAGCCGTGCGATATCCCGATGGCAATCTGCCTGTCATAGCTGAAATCCACTCAAGACACGCTTTTCTGAACTCCGGCTCCGGCACTGACCGTCTGGGCGGCGCAAGATTAGGATTCCTCGAACGCGGGGTTCGCCTGGAAGTGGTTGGCGAGCACGGCGCGTTCTATATCGTCCGGCTATCCGAAACCATGGAGGCTTATCTCCCCAGGCGATTTGCGGAACTGCTCCCCGATGGCACGCCCCTGCCCCGCTCCCTCACCGGCTCGGCCACCGTCTCCGGCACCGATGCTTTCGACATGGTCACACTTACACTTGGCCAGCGGCTGCCATACATCGCAAACATGCGCACCCGTCCCAACGTGATTGAAGTTGACATTTTCGGGGCGGACTCCAACACAAACTGGATCACGCACCACCAGTCGGCAGAGGGGATCCGCAGCGTCAGCTGGGACCAGGTCGGCACCAACCATTTCCGGCTCCATATCCACCTGGAACACGATGCACACTGGGGGTTCCATGTCGGATACGGTGTTGGCTCCAGTCTTCGGGTGCAGGTCCAGAGACCTCCACGCCTGGCCTCCGTTGCGCGTCCGCTTGAAGGCATCGGCATTGTTGTGGATGCCGGCCACGGCGGAAGCAACCGGGGTGCCCTGGGCGCCACCGGTGCGGCCGAAAAAGACATCGTGCTTGATATCTCCCAAAAACTCCGCGACCGGCTGGAGCAGGAAGGGGCCAGGGTAATCATGACGCGCGACCGCGACATCAATGTCTCCATGGCCGAGCGCAGCGACATGGTCATCGCCTCCGATGCGCAGCTGCTGGTCAGCATCCACGCCAACTCCATCGGAAGCGCCACCAATCCGGATGCCATTCGCGGCACCAGTTCCTACTACCGGCACGACGCCTTCCAGCCCCTCGCCCGCATGGTCCACCACCGGATGCTGGAGCTGCCTCTCAACGACTTCGGCCTCATTGGCAGCTTCAACTTCACACTCAACGCGCTGACTGAAATGCCCAATGTTCTGGTGGAAACGGCCTTTATTTCCCATCCGGAGGACGAGATGAAGCTTCTGGACCCGGAATTTCAGGATAGAATGGCGGAGAAAATCGTTGACGGGATCCGGGACTTTTTCAAGGAGTTCGGGCGACTGCCAGACGAATCCTGACACAAACCGGCGGCCATACTATTTGGCCATAAATCCGATTCATCAGCAACACAAACCGGCGGCAACACAAAATGGCGTTGGCACTACTTGACGGCAATCCAGTTTAAAAAATCAGTTTCAGGTGCAACACTATCCCGCAGCTTCATTTCTCTTTTTTGACCGGCCTTTCTCTTGATCGCTCTTACTTCCGCCAGCACCATCCCCGTCTCCATCGTCATCATCATCCTCCTTCCTAAACCTGGGAAAACGTCCCGAAAAGTACTCCTTCTCCGTTTCCTCCCGAGTCTTAACCTTGCCGAGCAGATACCCATACGGCCTGAGCGAGTCCACCTCGTCGCACACTTCCTTGAGCATGGCCAGCGCCGGAATGAACAGGATCATGCCCGCCAGCCCCCATATCTGTCCGCCGATGAAAATGGCCAAAAGGGTCACCAGCGGATTCAGGCTTACCCGCTGTCCGACAATCATCGGCGTAAACAGGTTACTCTCAAAAAGCTGGATGACGTAGAATGTCGCCAATACGGCCACAGGGTACCACAGCGAATCCATTGTCAGCAGAGCGTAAATAATCGGGAGGATGGATCCGATAATGGGCCCGAGGAACGGGATCACATTGAGCATGGCGGCAAAAACGCCAAAGAAAAGGGCATGGTCCACCCCGATTATGGTCAGCGCCAGGCTGTTGAGCACCGCCAGGATGCAGATCACGATGAACATTCCGGTGATGTAATTCTGGACTACGCTGCGAACTTTGTTCAGTACGTGTTCCACCTTGTTGTCACGGTCGTGGCGGGCGAGCGCCATCAGGAAGAAGTTCTTCAGGAAGTCCCGGTAAAGCAGCAGCAGGAAAACATATATCGGGATCAGGAAGAACATGGTGAGCGTGGTGGCGGCGGTCATCACGCCCCGGGTGAGCGGCTCAACATTATCCCTGAGGAACGAGATGATGGCATCCTGCGCCGACTCCAGCTGCGCATCGGGCTCTACATCAAGATAGGCATTGAAAAACCCCGAAAACTGTTCAAAAAGCTCGTTAATTCTTTTTTCGATCATTCCCAGGTCCTGGGCAAAACTGATGATCTGGTTGTAGAAAAAGAAGATGATGCCCGCCAGAAAGGTGATGCCAATGAGTACGCTGAAGATGGAAGCAAAGATCCTGTGGATGCGGTAACGCTCAAAAAACGATGACAACGGCGCCAGAAGGATCGAGAAGAAGACGGCAAACAGGAAAGGCACCAGTATTGAACTGGCCTGGATCAGGAAAACCACAAAAAGAGTGAGCCCGGCCAGGATAATGGTCAGCTTGAAATACCAGGGAAGTTCAGGTCTGTTATCCAATCTTCTTAGCTCTTTGTGGGTCGCATTCTATCAGTTTGCATGCATCTGCCCGGGAACGATTGCCCGAAGGCTACGCCCGGCCTGATGCACAGCCGAAACGCCATCAACTCAGACACAATATGTCACCCTTCCGGTGGAAGGAACCAGAGTATGTGTCCGCATTTCTGGCATACATAGTTTGTCGCTTGCTTGTTCAAAAAATCAAACCCGAAAAAAGTGGTAGCCCGGGTGTTCAGGAGTGTCTGACGAACAGTGAAAAGATCGTGTCCGCAAATGGGGCATTCCAGTTTTTTTCCGGCTACATGATGTTGTTCGGGATGTTGATCGCTCATGATCTTCCAAGATACTAAAGAGTGTGGCTGACAATCAAAAATTACTGGATGGAGGTTACCGCTCCCGCTTCCAGTCCATATTGTTCCTGTTGATGTCGGGAAGAACCTCCCCGGCATCAATCTGGACCCTGATCACATCCCGGTACGGCAGGACCAGTGCGGCGCGGCGCTTGCCCTGAAGCCAGGTATCAACGGTCATTTTGTGCTCCGAGACACCCCCATCCTCCCGGGTTACTGTGAGGAATACGGGCATGGGCACCTCGCCTTCGTCCCGTATTACAATTCGCGTGCCGTCGGCAACCTCTTCAACCGATTCAACGGCCTGGTTTAGCACCCAGGTTTCATAGTACCAGCTGTGCCAGAACCACTCCAGGTCACGGCCGCTCACGCGCTCGAAGGTGCGGAAAAAGTCCCAGGGATAGGCCTGTTTGAAGGCCCAGTCGTTGACAAAGGTTTGGTAGGCCTCCCAGAATATGTCGTCGCCCAGCACTTTCCGGAGCGCCACCAGGACGGTTGCCGGCTTGCGGTAGGATGCGATCAGGAAGTGGTCCGGCGAGTAATGGTAGTCAGAACGGCGCATCATGGGCCCCTCCTCTCCCCTGCGGGCGGACCCGAGGTATGAGGATTGCGACATCCTGTGCGGGTTGCGGTGTGGATGATAATCCAGAATGGCCTCCGAGGTGCTGAAAACGGTGTTTCCCTCATCGAGCCAGCTGTAGCGGCGCTCATCGGTGCTTACGATCATGGGGATCCACATGTGGGCAAGCTCATGGGCCGTGACTGAGTAGAGCGCCTCTTTGCCTCGCAGGTTGTAGTCGCCCATGATGGTCATCATGGGGTACTCCATCCCCCCGCCGATTATTTCGGCGCCTTCCACCGCCGTCATGTGCGGCCAGGGATAGGCGTAGCCCGTCATCTCGGACAGGAAGGTGATGGCGTGCTGCTGGTAGGCAGTCACCTCGGACCAGAGCGGGGCCTCTTCGCGCCAGAAGGTATTGATGAGCGTGTAGTCGGTACGGCCGTCACCGGTAAGGTCGCCGACCGGGGTACGGGCGGCATCCCAGTGCGATTCCAGGGTAGCGCTGAAGGCGACATCGCGCACGTTTCGTGCGGTGAAACGCCAGGACAGCAAGCCGCCGGCATCGTAACCGTGCCCGCCTTCGTCATCCACACCCTTTCCGGCCGATGTTTCCCCCTGGCCACGGTCCGCACCCGCCGTTTTAGTGGCCCGCTCACCGGTACCGGCCGTGAAAACCCGTACGGGCTCATCGCTTTGGGCAGCTTCCAGCCAGCGGGAGAGCACATCCGGATCCAGCACCTCTTCCGCATTCTCCAGCTCGCCGGTAGCCATGACGATCCATCCCTCCGGGGCATGGATCGTCAGATTGTAGTCACCGAAACCATGGTAGAACTCCGCCTGTCCCAGGTAGGGGTCCGGATGCCATCCCACAACATCATCGTATACCACCATGTGCGGATACCAGTAGCCCAGATAGAAAAGGTTGTCACGGCTGTGCCCCATGCGTCCGCCGGCACCCCGCTGCGGTATCACAAAATGGAAGTCGATCTCGATTTCGGCCGTGCCGCCGGGCCCTACCGCATCCGGAAGCCAGAACGACATCCGCGTGCCGTTCACAGTATACCGGTGCTGGGAGATCCGCTCGTCGGTGTATCCGGTGCCATCCACCGCAACCCGTTCCAACCGTATGCCGCCAGTGACCTCGGCCGGACGATTTCGCACGGTGCCTTCGGCATGGTGGTTCTGCACAAGTTCGAGGTGAACGCGCCGGAGCGTATCGGGGGAGTTGTTGTGCCAGGTTATGCGCGCCGATGCCGCAAGGGTCCGCGTCCCGGGATCAAGTGTGGCCTCTATGTCATACTCAGCGAACTGCTGCCAGTAATTTTCGCCCGGACGGCCATCTGCCGTGCGGTTGCCCCTCATCACGGAAAGCTGGTAACCCCGGGGCGGCACCACTTCGCGCGGAAGCGGGCGATCGGGCAAGGCGGTTGAGGTTTCGGCGGCATCCTGCGCGTCTGGGTAAACAGGTGCGGTATTATCAGGCAGTGAAGCGGATGGGGAACACGCAATCCAGATAAGGCCTGAAATGGCCATGGTTGCGGAAAAAAAGACTTGAAACTGCATAAGAATCAGAATTCACGTGGTTTTGAGGGGGATGGAAAGCAGGTAAGATAGTAATTTTGCATCTTGCGTCACTCTGCCTCGTACAGATCATCAAGATCCGCTTGGGCCAATTCCACCAGGAAGTCCGCCAGGTTTCGCGCACAGGCCTCCAGAAACCGGGCGCCCTTCTCCGGCGTGGCCAGCTTCGGGTTCCCGACACCGGTATCGTCCGTTATTTCGCTCCATTCACGCGGAGCCCAGACCCAGCCCTCTTTCATGGCCTTCAGACGGAACTTCCGCTCGTGACCGTCGCCGGCTTCCGACAGCGGCCTCACCAGATCCGGCCGGATATGCATCACCGCGCTGGTCTCAAACTCACCGGCATGGTCCCCCGGCTCGCTGAAATACTCGTCCCAGTCCGCCGCACGGTACCAATCGGCCGCCAGCAGCAGCACATCCAGCCCCGGCTGCAATTCGCGTATCATCTGCCGGAAATTGTTTCCGCCGTGCCCGTTTAGTATGAGCAGCTTTCTGATGCCCTGCCCCTCCAGCGACCGCGCGATATCGCCCAGCACGGCCTCCTGCGTCGACGGATTCATGTTCAGCGCAAAGGGCAGGTCCAGCATCCCCGTCTGCACACCAAACGGCACTGTCGGGAGGATGGCAACCCTCGCACCCTTTTCCCAGGCCAGCCGCCCGGCTTCCGCGGCCACATGTCCGCATTCGATGTTGTCGGTGCCGTATGGGAGATGGTAGTTGTGCGGCTCGGTGGCGCCCCATGGCAACACTGCCGCCTCGTAGGTGTGCTCCCTGACGGTTTTCCAGTTGGTCTCGGCAATGAGCCAGGGTCTGTCGGTCATGGCTGCTTAGATTTATGGGTTAATACGACTTGCAGGCAAACATCTTGCGATTCCGGCCTGCCTGCATTTAACAACTGTCACATCATGGTCAGGGTCGGTTCCCCGGTTTGGGAATATACGCGCTTCCACCCAAAACCGGCCTCACTCTTTTCCGACCACCTGCACCACAACGTGCCGGTCCCTCGGACGGTTGTCGTGATCCAGCAGCACGATCTGCTGCCACGTGCCCAGGATGCTGCGCCCATCGCGCACCGGCACCGTAATACCCGGACCCATAAACGTGGCCCTGATGTGGGAGAAGCCGTTGTCATCGCCCCACGTCTGCGAGTGGTGCGAGCGCATGGTCTCGGAGGCAAAATCCTCCAGCTTCTCTTTGATGTCCCGCACCAGCGCCGGCTCAAATTCCATGGTGGATATGGACGCCGTGGATCCCACGGCAAACACATGGCAGAACCCCTCGCTGATCCCGGACTCGCCAATGATGGCATCCACCCGCGCCGTCAGATCGTGTATGTCAGAAAAGCCCTCGGTGTCAATATGGATGTCTCTCGTAGTTATTTGCATCGCATACCTGAATTTGTGAACAGATTACCTTTGCCGTTTATAACAAGGGATATAATAGGGGATTAATCCGGCCGACTCAAACCATATGCGGCCCGTTTTGACAACAGGCTCTCCCGTGACGGCATGCCTAAGCCCGCTGGTCAGCGCAGGTCTGAACATTCGATCCAATAGCCTTGTTATCCCTTACATCACATGCAGCAGATCATGACGAATTTTCAAATCAGTGAATCAGGTAATGATTATGGTGGATGCGGTTTGCCGATTGACAGCAGGCATCCTCCCGTTTCGCAACGCATAGCCGGCCACCTTCATCCCGGACAGGTACCAACACGCCGTTGAGGTACCAATACGCCGCGAAAAGCACTCTACCGTCTTATTTCACTCCGGTTCAAATCCAAAAAATTGGGCAGTATAACTTAAAAAAATCTGAATATGAGCACCTCAATCGAGAAAAAAATCCAGGCTTTCATGGATGAAGTGGAAGCCAGAAACCCCAATGAAACAGAATTTTTGCAGTCGGTCCGCGAAGTGGCCGGGATCACGATCCCGTTCATGGAGGAGAACTCGAAATATAAAAAGGCGAACATCCTGCACCGGATGGTTGAGCCGGAGCGGGTCATCATGTTCCGCGTACCGTGGGTAGACCGCGACGGCAATGTGCAGGTCAACCGCGGCTACAGGGTGCAGTTCAGCTCGGCCATCGGGCCCTACAAAGGCGGGCTCCGGTTCCATCCGACCGTGAATCTGAGCATCCTCAAATTCCTTGGGTTTGAGCAGATTTTCAAGAATGCCCTCACCTCCCTCCCGCTGGGCGGTGCCAAGGGCGGCTCCGATTTTGATCCGAAGGAGAAGACCGACCTGGAGGTGATGCGCTTCTGCCAGAGCTTCATGACCGAGCTGCACCGGCACATCAGCAAGTACACCGATATCCCGGCCGGTGATATTGGCGTGGGGAAACGGGAGATCGGATTCCTTTTCGGCCAGTACAAGAGGCTTGAAAACGAATTTACGGGCGTGCTCACTGGCAAGGACCTGAACTGGGGCGGCTCGCTGGTCCGGCCGGAGGCAACCGGCTACGGCGCCGTCTACTTCATGACGGAAATGCTGAAGGCGGCTGACGAAGATTTCAAGGGCAAGCGGGTAGCTGTTTCGGGATCCGGCAATGTGGCTCAGTATGCCACTGAAAAAATCCTGGAGCGTGACGGCAAGGTGGTGACCTTGTCCGACTCGGGCGGTTATGTCTACGCCAAGGACGGTTTTACGAAAAAGCACCTGAAGTTCTTGATGAAGCTGAAAAACGAAGAGCGGGGCAGGGTGAGTGAAATGGCGTATGAATTTGACGATGTGACGTTCGAGAAGGATAAAAAAGCGTGGCAGCTTTCGGGTGAGGTGGACATTGCGCTGCCGTGCGCCACCCAGAATGAGCTGGACGGGAAGGATGCCGGGAACCTCCTGGACAAAGGCGTCAGGTTTGTCGGCGAGGGCGCGAACATGCCCTGCACCAGCGAAGCCGTCCGCATATTCCGCAAGAATGATGTCGTCTTCGCGCCGGGAAAAGCCGTCAACGCCGGCGGGGTGGCGGCATCAGGCCTGGAGATGTCACAAAATGCCCTTCGGCTAAGCTGGGAGCGGGAAAAAGTGGATGAAAAACTGCAGGTGATCATGCAAAACATCCACAAACAGTGCCTTGAGTTCGGCAAGGGCAAGGGTGGAAAGGTGGATTATGTCAAAGGCGCCAACCTGGCCGGTTTCGTCAAAGTGGCTGATGCCATGATGGATCAGGGAGCGGTGTGAACATTACTACGCAACGGTACCCAGATCAGATATCCATCTGAGACAAAACGGAACACATCGCCCTCCTTCCTGGTCACGGCAAAAGACAGCGCCCTGTTTTCTGGTGGATGGTGATCCTCCAGGTAGTCAGCGATGTTGAAAACCAGGTATCCGTCCCCTTTCGTGAAATATGATGCGGCCGGATGCTCCTGGTAGAAGCGTCCAAACCGATCAGGGCTCACGGAGCGGATATGCAGCCCGGAAGGATCCAGGTTGCCGGGATTGTCGAAACGGACGACCGATCGCCGGGACCCGTTCGGTTCACGCATCTTAAGCGCACGACGGCCATTAAGGACACCAGAAAGGTAGTCCAAATAGAACTGCTTATCCTTGGAACGCGTTAAAAGTATGCGCGGCACGAGCGTGGACCTTCCATCCCAGTATCCCGGGTTGACCGTATACTGCAGCGGATAGCGCGATCGCATCGACCTCACCACTGCAGGCGTAAAGTGCCCGTATGGATATGCGAGGGAGTGGATGTCACGCTCGCTGATGCCAGGAATCTCCATAAGAAGGTCCGGAACGGTATCCAGAACCGCAATGATCTCTTCAGCGGACCTGGGCATGCTGACATGGCGGTGGCCGTGCACTCCGATCAGATGACCGCGATCAGCCAGATCCGCCAGCTGGCTGCTGGACAAGTGTGGGTAGTCCGGAACATCCACCAGGGATGGTATGATGAAAAAAATGCCGCGCATGCCGTAGGCTTCCAACAGCTCGGCCGCACGCATCTGGCTTACATGGCCATCGTCAAAGGTTATGACAACCGTCAGCGGGTTCGGTTCATGCCTGAGCGGCCTGGTTTCCGGAATAATGGTGCGGAAGCCGTTTTTCTGCAGATAATGCAGCACATCTTCAAAAGCTTCGTAAGTTGCGTCAAGCGGGCCCGGGTTGCGGGTGGATGACTCGTGGTAAAACGTGTGGTAGCACAGGACGGGGATTCGCCATCCGGGCCGGTTTTCAAATGAGGCACCGGCATCAGTCACAGCTGCAGCCGATACCGCCGCCAATGAAACAATCAAAAGCAGGACAATAAACGTAGCATTCGAGGTAATTTTTCCCTTAATCATTGCGTCGCATTGATTTAATTAGCCAGATGATATCGCCGTCTGTTGCACGCAAGCAGTAAGCCCGCATTACGTGTGACCCGTTCCCAATTGTTCCGGGTACTTCCATACAATACAACCGAAATAGCTTTGAGGCAAAAAAAACAGAAATACGTCGATTTACGAACGAAAGGAGGCAAAAGTCAGTTCGGGTGAGACAGCACAAAACAGACATCAGCCATGACACCACTTCTTGCCACACTCCTCGGTATCCTGATATTAATGCTCATCCTCCCGATCGGGTGGATACGTGATTACAAGGTTGACCGCAAGCAGCGCGTTGAAACTTCCACCGACTACGACGGAATGGGAACATACTGCCGGTATATACGTCGCTAGCAGCGTAACATTAATCCCTGGCAGCACTTCCTCTCACGCCTGTGCAGCGCTAGCTAAGGTATTTTGCAAATACCTGCGCTACTCAAAACAACCATCATGGCCGGGCCTCACTCCGCGGAACCTCCCTGAAACCAGCGTGGTCACCAGCTCTCCCGTTGTGCTTGCCCGGGTGAAATTATAGTATGCCGCGTTGAAAGTGCCATGGTAGACAGGGACATCGCTGCCGTCTATGGTCCTCACCTCGCGCCGAATTGTTAGTATCGGGTTCATCAATTCGTCCGGCATGAAGTCCCACTGTGTGCCATCATCCAGAACAAATGATCCCGGGAGCCACCAGTGGTAATCCCCTGTCATTCCGGCATCATCGTCAACTAGCGGAAAATCAGCGGCCCACTCTCCTTCCGTCGTTATAATGGCTGAGATCGGAGTGAAAAAACTGAATGATTCAGAGATACCGACCCCCAAATACCACAAATTACCCTGGTGAATCTCTATCAGGTTGACGCATGCGCTTTTTAAATCAAACCACCCGCTTGATGCCACAAGGTAACTGCAGGTTTCACTTACCCGGAAACTGATCTGAGCGGTGATTTCCGGATCGTCTCGAAGGGTAAATTCAATGGTTACCTGGCCTTCTCCCTGAGGGATAAACTCACCATTTCCCTGCAGTGTTCCGGGACCGGTAATACTCCATTGAAGCGCGCTGAATTCAAGGATTTCAAGAGAGTCTCTACGCAGGGAAGCAGAGAATTGCACCGTCTCATCCAGCTCCAAACATACGGGAACCGGCTCAATAACAAGCTGATCATTAGTCACCCGGACCAGCTGGGTGGCGGTACGTGGCGGTTTGTTGTCTGCCCGCAACCCGTCCCGGGATGTGCTTGCTGCCACAACCAGATGGGTCCCCTCTTCATCCGGTGCAAAAAATTTCAGCCGCTCCATTTCTGCACCAGAAACAATATAGTCCGTATGAGGGTAGACGGTCCACTCCACTGATTTGTCATTGGCGTGTTCCACAATGGCCAGCAAATCAAGTTCCTCACCGGTCTTGACATGGAAGGGAAGCCGGCGGCCCGCAGGCTCCGGCCTGATCTCAACGCTTATGGGGTTTAGCGTCAGCAGCCTGGTGTTCACGGCATCCTGCCCCTGGAAAATATCGCCGCCCGTGGTCCGGATGCGCAGCTCAGAAACCCCGACCGCCTCAGGCTGATATTTTGTTTCATCAAGTTCATCAAATGAGAAAGGATCGGATCCATCCTCTGTCTCAAGCGTCAAAAGCTGCCAGGTGAAATATCGGGACTCGTTTTCACGATCCGGATCGACAACCACACCAATAGTATCCGGGTCGATGTTAAGCGGCCCGGAATCAGCCGTTACATCCCAGATATTCGTGAGATAGCCCTGCAGAAAACCCAGTGTCCATTCCTGCAATTCAGAGACCTTCATCCGGTCAATTCGCCTGAGGACATCAACTGCTTTTCCAAGACCCGGGAAGTTGCCGAGCAGCACCGGCCAGGTGAGAGTCCACCCCTCGCTCATGGCAATCAGGGTTGCATTCCAGTCTCCCTGGCTGTCATCATCTTCGGGATAGTCTGTCGGGAATGCCTCCATATCAATTCCCGCTAAATGAGATGGGAGCGCGCTTCGGTTCATGTCAACTGCCAATTGGTGGACGGCCATGCTAAGCGTTGCAAAGCCAAGTATGGCAGATATCCCGTCCGGACCGGTGACACCGCTTGCGAATGCCAGTACGCCGAGGGTATGGGAAGCCGCTGAAACAACCGCACCGCTTAAGCCCTGCTGTTTTTCCGCATACCTCTGCTGCATTCTCATAAAAAAGTTTAAATCTACCGGTGTCATATACCCACTCGGCTGTATTAAGTCCTGCGTTGCATCTGGATTGGTTTGGGCCATATCCCATCCTTCCTTATCACGGGAAACGGCCGTCTCGTTGCTAAAGCTCACCGCCGCTGCTTTCTCATTTATGGAGAGCGCTTCCGTCAGCAGGTCTGCCAGGCCTGTGGCTGCCACAACGGCATCGAATACTTCCAGTGCCTCTTCTGTAAAGACATCTCCTCCAAGGACCGGTGCATCTCCCGAAAACAAATTTTGCAGATTGTTGTCAAATTCCGGGCCCCGCACCGCCTGCAAACCGGCGGCAGTTCCCCTTGTATAGACCGGCAGTTCTGCAATCGAAGTGTGGAGAAACTCATCCGGATCATATCCCAATTGCTCCGCCTGCTCCGAAAAAGCATTGTCCAATCCGTCCACCAGCTGCTGCATGGTGCCCGGAGCCGGTGTAAGCGGCAGGACATCAAACGCAATTCCGGGACATACGATCTGCTCATCCTCACTGATGATCACGATTTTTGCAGGACCGCCATCCATGTTGTTACCCGGATGCAGTGGCACGATGAACTGTCCCTCATGCTCCGATTCTCGCTCGTCCTCATCCAGACGCTCCAGAAAGATCCCGTTTCGGTTATCAGCACCTGGGTCATCAACCGTTGCGTCGTAAAGCCATGCCAGCGGTTCATCCCCGAATACTTCACCCAGACCCTCAATCTGAACAAACCGGGCCGGACGTGACGACGACTCGACAAGTTCAAGGTCCTGACAGGCAGCGATGCCGTTGTCCATGCGGTACGAAAGTGCAATATCGTATTCATACACTCCGGGCTGTGTGAAAACGGTTTCATAATCCTCAAAGGCCGATCCGCCATCCACCCTGAGGGTCCATGCGAAATCAGATGATGCCTGCGTCTTCATGGCGCCCTGTCCCAAATCCTCTCCAAGCATCTGCGAGGGCAGTTCTGGTCCACGAACGACCGTGAGGCGGGGACCGTCACCGGACATTGAAGTGACTTGCCTGATCTCACTCTGTCCGCCGCCGCTCACACGCACCAGGTACGTGCCGGCGCTGCGAGGCATGGAAATATGTATCTGGTGCATTCCGGGCGAGAAATGCTCCTCTGACCGCATGAGGAGCCTGCCATCGACGGTATAAATGGCAATGCGGTAGCTGTCCTCAGACGAAATGGTTACTGGAAGCACCGACTGCCCACCTGTCGGGTTTGGATAAATCGCTCCGAGTGTGAATTTTTCAGGAATCTCGGAACCGGTCGCGGTACCGGTAGGATGTGACGTCACCTGATAGGATCCGCTACTGTCGGTATAGCGCCGATTTACCACATCTCCACTGCTGTTCCGCAATTCAACAGCAATACCGGCAGCCGGATTGCCCGCCGGATCCAGTACCGACCCGCTTACCACGACTTCTGACCCTGTCGCCTCCTGCAACACTTCAAGGCTGGCCCCAGATGCATCCGAATGCGGAACTCTTACCTCCGGAGCAGCCTCCTCACCTGGAGTTAAAGCTGCAATAACAAGAAAAAATGATACCATAAACCATTTTTGAATACGATCGGATGTCATGATTGCGATGAATTAGATGAAAGAGCCCGGAGTTGCCTACATGTGTTTCAGGGACCCTGTATGACTCCTGCAGGTTCATTGGCACGGTCGAATCTGTGTTCTGCCCTCACCCGCTTTTTTTAAATAAAAAGAATTCAATGCTTTAATTCCACAAAAAAAGCTAACATTCATCATACAGGTGGATAATTTTCTTGATTTCGTTATTTACAGGCAGTCCGATTGCTCAGAGGCCGGGGCATCCACCCGACTAATGAAGGGGCGGAACAGAATTATTATATCTACTTATTGATATATAAATATGAATATATTATTTTAAATCTGTGAAAGTCGCTGACGTGCAAAAAACACCTTCACCAGCCTGCGGGGAATGAATATTTGCCAATGATCTGCTGTCTGCTTCTAATATTTAACGTAATAAATAATGTAACCCATGACCTCAGATACCAACATAAACAGTGACGCTACTTCCGCACCGGAATACCCGGGCAAGATGAACCGCCGCAAAGCGCTGAAATACATAGGCACAGGGGCCGGGGTGCTGGCTGTTGGCGGGACAACCGGCTTTTACGGATACAACCGAAGCCTTCGCATCTCTTCCGCTGATGCCGCAAAATTGAAGAATGTGCGCTTTGTCATAGCCGGCGGAAGCATTGGTGGGATCACGGTGGCAGCCCGTCTTCTCAGGGCCGTCCCCGATGCCAACATCACCATTATCGAGCCCAAAACCATCCACCATTACCAGCCGGGATATACCCTGGTCGCTGCTGGCGTGTACAAAAAAGAGGATGTGCTGTACGACCAGCAATCGCTATTTCTACCCGGAATGCGTTGGGTACGTGATTACGTGTCTGCTTTTGAGCCGGAAAAAAACCGGGTAAAGCTTGGAAGCGGTGATTTTCTGGCCTATGACTATCTGGTGGTGGGGATGGGGGTGGAGGTGAATCCCACTTCGGTGGAAGGGTACTCCGAAGCGATTAAAACCCCCCATGCGGCCACCATCTACGATCTGGAATCCGGTATGAAGTACCGGGAAATGGCCAAGTCGTTCAGTGGCGGGAAAGCCGTGTTCACCTTTCCAGCCGGATACGTCAAATGCGGCGGCGCCCCACAAAAAATCACGTGGCTTTCTGAAGATTTGTGGCGTTCAAACGGCCATCGCGACCAGATGGATATCCACTTTTTCACGAACCATTCCTCACTGTTCCCTGCCGTCCCCAAGGTCGATGCCGCCGTCACTCCATTAATCGAGGCGCGCGGCATCCAAAACCACTACCAGACGGAAATGCGTGCGATCGACGTATCCACCCGAACGGTTATACTGGAGGAGCGCATGCCAGACGGTACCACGCGTGAGGTGCGGCAGAAGTACGACCTGTTGCATCCCGTACCAAGGTTCCGCACGCCCAAACCGCTTCGCGAAGGTCCGCTCACCGCGGAAGGCATCGGTGGCCAGATTCAGGTGGATCGCGAAACACTGCAGCACCGGCGTTTTCCCAATGTGTTCGGTGTTGGCGACTGCGCTGCCACGGGTGCTCCCAAAACCGCCGCCACTATCCGCAAGCAGGCTCCGGCGGTCGCCGAAAACCTGATCTCCCTGGCGCTGGAAAGGGAACCCACCACCCTGTATGATGGAACTTCAGGCTGCCCGCTGCTCACGCGCTATGGCCGGTGCATGATGTTCGAGTTTGACTTCCAGGGCAATCTTGTAAATGAATGGCTCTATCAGTCGACACGAGAGACCCGTCTGTGGTGGAACTTCAAAGTGCACGGACTCAAGCAGCTGTACCGGCATGTGATGATGAACGGCTACGTATAGTTGTCGGGATCTACCGGAAACTGTTCTGCATCATAGGCTTTTTTTGTAAATTTGGTCCTGACAGGAAGACTGGACGGGAGCACCACCATCTGACCGTATCCTGCGCAACCACCATGATTCAAGAAACCAGGGCCGGCATCCATGTACTTCAGCACAACCGACGACAGTCTTGATCTCCAGAAGATCCAGGACGATATCACCTATCTTCGCAACTGCTTCATCGAAATGCTCCGTGATCTCGGTGAGGAGGAGATCATAAGGCAGCTTGAGGGCGACCATGATTCCGATGCCGACCCGGACAAGCTGAGCAAGGCGTTCTCCCTTTATTTCCAGCTGATCACCATTGTTGAAGAGAACGCTGCCGTCCAGCTTCGCAGGAAACTGGAGAATCTCCATGGCCCGGAGCGCATCTCCGGCTTATGGGGACGTATTCTGGCAGATTTAAAAAAAATGGGCCACAAATCCGAGGATATCGCGGCCGCACTGCCGGACATCCGGATCGAGCCGGTCCTTACCGCGCATCCAACCGAATCCAAGCGTTCAACGGTGATCGACCAGCTCCGGGTCATCTACCTGCTCATGGTCAAACGCGAAAACCAGGTGTGGACCCCCAATGAAAAGGAGCAGATTGCCGAGGATGTCAGGGTGGCGCTGAGCCGGCTCTGGAATACCGGCCAGGTGTTCCTGCAGAAACCGTCCATACAGGATGAGTTGCGCAACGTGCTCCACTACCTGAAAAACGTTTTCCCGGAAGTGCTCCCGCTGCTTGACCAGCGGCTGCGGGATGCCTGGGTTCACACCGGCTTCGATCCCGCATTGATTGAAAACCGCCGCCAGCTGCCCGGCATATCGTTCGGGAACTGGGTGGGCGGCGACCGTGACGGGCATCCATTTGTGACCCATGAAGTAACGGAGCATACGCTCTATCAGCTCAGGAAAGAGGCACTTTCGCTTCTCCATGGCGACCTTGTTGACCTTGCCCGCAAAATCAGCATCTCCTCCAATGAAGTTACGGTACCCGGGTTTTTCAGTGAAAGGCTGGAATACCTGCGCACCCTGACCGGACAGGCCGGTGTTGCCGGATTCGACCGCAACCCCCAGGAGCCCTGGCGCCAGTACCTCAACCTGATGATCACCCGGCTTCCCATGGATGATTCGGGCACACCCATCACCGAACTGACCGAAGACTATTACTACCGCAGGACCGAAGAACTTCAGGAAGATCTGGACATACTGAGCGATTCCCTCGTTGAAATAAACGCACGGCGCATTGCCCGGGTGGATGTGGAGCCCCTTGCCCGGAAGGCGGCGACATTCGGTTTTCACATGGCCTCCCTTGATATTCGCCAGAACAGCCGATTCCATGATGCGGCCCTATCCCAGCTGATGCGGGCGGCCGGCGTGGATGATGCCGAAAACTTTGCGGACTGGTCCGAGGAAAAGCGTCTGGCATTCCTCAACAAGGAGCTGGAAACGGCCCGGCCCTTTGTGCGCCACAGGCATGGTTTGGGCGACGAGGCCGATGCCGTACTCGCCTGCTACCGCATCCTGTATCGCTATGCACGCCGTTACGGCACCCGGGGCATCGGCGCGCTCATCGTAAGCATGACACGCAGCCTTTCCGACTTGCTGGTCGTCTATCTGCTGGCCCGCGAAGCCGGACTGCTGATCTCAGGAAATGACGGCATGGCCTGCATGTTCCCGGTCGTGCCACTCCTGGAGACCATTGACGACCTCGAACGCGGTCCCGGTATCCTGGATGAATTCCTCGCACATCCGGTAACAAAGCGAAGCCTGCAGCTTCAAAAAGAACTCACCGACGGACGCACCGTGACCAGGGAGTTGCTGCTCCCATCTGCCGCCGATCCCGAAAAATCATTGGAGCGGGACACCCATACCACTGAAAACGGAGCCCGCGACGTCAAAACCGATGGCCAGCGCAATGCGGATCTTCAGCAACAGGTGATGATCGGTTACAGCGACAGCAACAAGGACGGCGGTATCCTCGCCAGCCTCTGGAGCCTCAATTTGGCGCAGCGCAAGCTGAGTGACATCGGAAGTAAACACGGAGTCCGGATACGTTTTTTCCACGGCCGCGGAGGCACCATCAGCCGGGGCGCAGGTCCCACCCACCGTTTCATTGCCGGGCTGCCATCCAACACCATCCAGGGCGACATGCGCCTTACCGAACAGGGCGAGGTGATATCCCAAAAATACGCCAACAAGATTACTGCCCTTTACAACCTTGAACTGCTGCAAGCCGGATCGACCGGACTGACCCTCGGCGCCTTCGACACTATTGCCATCAACTCCTCCGGCAACGACTCCACCATCACGACCGATGAACTCTATGACCGGCTTGAGCCGATCGTATCCCGCCTTTACGATTACAGCCTCGAAAGCTACCAGGACCTGGTGCGTTCCGACGGGTTTGTATCCTTCTTTTCGCAGGCAACGCCGATTGACGTAATCGAATCCAGCCGGATCGGATCGCGTCCCGCCCGCCGCACCGGCAAACGCACATTTGAGGACCTGCGCGCCATTCCCTGGGTTTTCAGCTGGAGCCAGTCTCGCTTCTTCCTGACCGGATGGTACGGCGTTGGCGGTGCACTGGAAAAGCTGCGGGAAGAAGATCCCGGCTCTTTCGACATCCTCAAAAAATACGCCGTCGCGTTCATGCCGTTCCGCTACATCATCACAAACGCCTCTTCTGCCATTGCCCTGGCCGACACGGAGATCATGGAGTGGTATGCCGGGCTTATGGGGGATGCGGATGTCGCCTCGCGCTATCTGAAACAGATCACAGCGGAATATCATCGCACCCGGGATATGCTGGAGCAGCTTTATGGACATGAGCTGCGGTCACGGCGCCCCCGCATGTACAACATGATAGGTTTCCGCAATGAACATCTGCGTCCGCTCCACCAGATGCAGATACGACAACTGGAGAAATGGCGCGGCTTCCGGCAAGAGGAAGATTATGAACGGGCCGACGAGATGCTGCCCGACATGCTTCTGGTGCTGAATGCGATTGCCGGGGGACTTGGTACCACCGGGTGACCTGGATCCACTCCAGCTTGCAGGACAAGCCTGCTTGCGGCAGATCGAAAACCTTGCTAATGTAGTGTTGAACCGTCATATCCATAAAGCGCAGCGCAATCTGCAGCATCGACCGGGATGTATCCATACAGATCCAGAATACCGATGCATGTGCTCGGCATGCTGGCAATGATCCTGATCCTATCCGGATACCGGCCCCTTCATGCGTTTGGTAACCCGGAGGATAACGGTGACAGCCCACAGGCCGACGATTATACAGCCGGTGCGTCGACAGTGACGGCAGTCAAAACAACCGCCGGCAGTCAGGCGGACCCCTGCGATCCGTTTGAGGAGGAATTTGCAGAGATTGACGAACTTCTCAAGGCCGGACGCTGGACCGATGCTGAAGTGATGCTGCTGCAGGTCAAAGCCGAAGCGCCTGAATGTGTCCTGGTGCCGCTCTACCATGGCCGCATCCATTATTACCGCAGAAACGACAGGCAGGCGCTGGCCCTGTTCAACGATCTGGCCGTCCGGCACCCCGATATCCACCAGACGTACCATTTCCGTGGCCTCATTTACAGTGATCATGGGTTGCAGACCGTTGCGCTCGAGGAATTCCACAAGGTCCTGATGGCAAAACCGACGATCGGCTCGGGTTATTTCATCCGCTATATATTCCCGTTCCTGGAAAAGGATGGCACACTGCAGCCGGCGCACATCGATTCCATGCTCCTCTACGTCACCGATCCCGCAGCCAGAAACCTCTCAAAGGGGTATCTGGCATTCTATCAGGATGACTACCCCGCCGCGCTGGAACATTTCAAGGCCGTTATCGCCGATAAACCGGATCATGCCGGCGCGTGGCTCTACGCCGGACGCAGCTACGAGTCGATGCGATGGGCACTGGAGGCGTACCACTGCTACAACAAGGCCATTGCCATCGACAACACCTATGCCCGCGCCTGGCTGCATCGCGGCCTTACCAAGATCAATGAAGGCAACTGGTACCGGGGATGCCGCGACCTGCGCAAGGCCAAGGAGCTGGAACACCCCGCTGCCGACATGGCTATTCAAAATTTTTGCAGAAGGGGCCGATTTCAGTAAATTAATTTGCTCTCAATATTGTTAGATCATTGAATTTCGTGTCCGACACGTCCAGCCGTTGTGTCAGCCACCATCAACTATCGAGATTGAAAATGAAAAACCTGCTTATCCTTTTTGTGATTATGACTTTTGCAGCCGGCTGCAGCCACTCCGACAACAGCCGCAAGGCGCCATCCGATGCCGAAGCCGCAACTGCCCAGGCCGGCGCCTCGGAATCTTTCGCCAACGCGGCCGAATTCAACCCGGCTTCTGCCGCCCTGCTTCCATATCCCGAAACACGCCGCGATGACGTGGTCGACGAGTACTTTGGCACCCCGGTGCCGGACCCCTACCGCTGGCTGGAAGACGACCTCTCCGACGAAACCGCCGCATGGGTCCGGGCCCAGAACGAGGTAACGTCCCACTTCCTGGATCAGATCCCCTTCCGCGAGCAGATCCGTCAGCGGCTCACAGATGACTGGAACTTTGAGCGCCTCAGCGCACCCACCCGGCACGGCGATTGGTACTACTACTCGCGCAACGACGGTCTGCAAAACCACTCCGCGATCTACCGATCGGCCGAACCCGGCGGCGAGGCCGAGATTTTCCTGGATCCAAATACCTTCTCCGAAGATGGCACCACCTCCCTGGCAGGACTCAGCTTCACCCGCGACGGTTCGCTGGCCGCTTATATGATCTCCGAAGGGGGATCCGATTGGCGAAAGGCCATGGTCCTGGACACCCGCACCATGGAACAGGTCGGTGACACCCTTGTCGAAATCAAATTCTCCGCAATTTCCTGGCGCGGCAACGAAGGTTTCTACTACAGCAGCTACGAGTCGCCCGACGGCAGCCAGCTTTCGGCCATGACCGACCAGCACAAACTCTACTTTCACCGCATCGGCACTCCGCAATCCGAGGACCAGCTCGTGTTCGGCGGACCGGAAACACCCAGGCGCTACATTTACGGAACCGTATCCGAAGACCAGAGATACCTTGTCATCGGCGCTGCCGTCAGCACCTCCGGCAACGAGCTGTACATCCGCGACCTGCAAGATGAGACGGCCGGACTCAAAACCGTCATCGACAATTTCGACAACGATCATCAGGTCATCCACACCGAAGGCGACCGGCTGTTCATCCACACCAACCTTGATGCGTCCAATTACCGCCTCGTGGAGGCGAGCATCCACAACCCGGGTCCGGAAAACTGGGTGGATGTGATCCCCGAGACCGAAAACGTTCTCAATGTCGGCAGCGCCGGCGGCTTCCTGTTCGCCAACTACCTGATCGATGTGCAGACGCGCATCAAGCAATTCGATCTGCAAGGCGGCCTGGTCCGCGAGGTGGAACTGCCCTCCATCGGCACGGCCGGCGGCTTCTCCGCCAGGGACGCGGACACCACGCTGTACTACACCTTCACCTCGTTCACCTACCCGTCCACCATCTACAAATATGACATCCGCGAAGGCCACTCCGAGCTCTACTGGACTCCCGAAATCGACTTCGACCCGGAGGCCTATGTGACCGAGCAGGTCTTCTACGAAAGCAAGGACGGCACACGCATCCCGATGTTCATCACTTACAAGAAAGGCCTGGAGATGGACGGATCCAACCCCACGTATCTGTATGCCTATGGCGGGTTCAACGTCAGCCTGCGTCCCTCCTTCAGTGTCACGCGGCTTGTCTGGCTGGAAAACGGCGGCATCTATGCCCAGCCGAACATCCGCGGGGGTGGCGAATATGGCGAGCGCTGGCACAGTGCCGGGCGGCGGAAAAACCGCCAGAACGTTTTCGACGACTTCATCACGGCCGCCGAGTTTCTGGTGGATAACGGCTACACATCGCACGAACGGCTGGCCATTGCAGGCGGATCCAACGGCGGACTGCTGGTGGGTGCCGTGATGACGCAGCGTCCCGACGTTGCCGCTGTGGCATTCCCGGCCGTTGGCGTGCTTGACATGCTGCGCTACCACACGTTCACCGCCGGCGCCGGTTGGGCGTTTGACTATGGCACCGCGGACGATAGCGAGGAGATGTTCCGCTACCTGCTCGGCTACTCGCCCGTGCACAATGTCCGTGAAGGAGTCACGTACCCATCCACCATGATCACAACGGCCGATCACGATGACCGGGTAGTGCCTGCCCATTCCTTCAAGTTCGCCGCGGAGCTGCAAGACAACCACGCCGGTGATAATCCCGTGCTCATTCGAATTGAAACCCGCGCGGGACATGGCGCTGGACGCACGACCGAATCCATAATCAGCGAATGGGCCGACCGCTATGCATTCACCTGGTTCAACATGGGCCTGAACCCGTTTGTGGATTAGGGCAGCACACACGCGGTCATCCTCTCCGGACTGTTATCAAACCAGCCGGACGTTAAAAAGATGGCCCTGTGGCATCCAACCGCATCCAACCGCATCCAACCGCATCCAACCG
>SLNO01000151.1 GCA_007132975.1 Balneolales bacterium | reverse complement strand
GGGGTGGCGGACTGCCTGGATAATAACTTGTTACTCATACCCGTATCGCAAAAATTGTTCCAACCGGATTTTCACCGGTAATGCCGCATTTCCGTGTCACAAGGGTGAGTTATTTTTGGAAGAGCAGACCCGGCGACATGGTTGGCGAAAACTCGTTAACGAAAAATCGCCACTTCTATTGTTTTTCGTCACTGCTTTATTCCAAGTAACTGGAAGCCCTTCCACGAGAGCACGCGATTTAAAGAATCAGCGGGCCGGTTTTCAAGGGTTGTCTATTAATAAGTTTGCAATGGCATGGATTTTGCCAATTGATGTGCAAAGCAGCAAGTCACTGTAGTTTGTAAATATTTCCAAATATAAACGAGGTTAATTACAAAGCATTTAAAACAAGGGGATCATTGCTGTTTGATTCTTGTATAAACAAAAACTTTAAAAGAAGATTATACGGAAGAGGTACTTAGATGGCTGAATCACAAAACAACATGTCTCAATCGGAATTTGAAGAGATGCTGGATCTTGAAAAGGCGAGATTGTCCGAGATCAAGCAGAAAACGCTTTCAAAAACCGACCGCTGGCTGAATTATTTGGGTTTTCCGTTGGGGATCATCGTTTTCTGCCTTATTTATTTCATGCCTACCCCGGACGGACTTATGGTTTCCGGTCAGATCGTGCTCGCTTGCTTTGGCCTGGCACTAACATGGTGGCTGACCGAACCGCTGCCCACGCACGTCACGTCACTGGCACTTATCTGTCTGCTCATTGTCCTGGGTGGATGGGATGAGTCCAATGTGCTCGGAGTTCTGGGTCTGGATGTGATCTGGCTTAATATTGGAGCCTTCATTTTATGTTCCGTGCTGGTGGTTACCGGCGTCGCGAAAAGGGTGGCCATCATGCTGATCCTGAAATTCGGCAAGACGGCGATGATGGCGGTGTTCGGGTTCCTGCTCATGCAGCTTGTCCTGGCGCCCCTGATCCCGGCTACAGCAGCCCGTACGGTGATGACACTGCCCCTTATGCTTGTAGTCGCCGCCATTTTCGGATCAACTTCCCAGAATCCGAACAACTTTGGCCGGTTCCTGCTGCTGCACAACCTTCATGGCATCAGCATCTTCTCATCGGCGTTCATCACGGGATCGACCTGTAACATCATTGCCGTCGGCCTGATCTACGTCATGTCCGGTGAACGGATCTTCTACACCGACTGGATGTTCGGCGCGTTGCCGGTAGCCATCGTACTGATGCTTTTCTCCTGGTATATTGGAGGCAAATTCATGTTCCGCATGAAACCGGACGAGGCAAGGCCGCAGGTCAAGGGCGGAAAGGAAGCGTTGCAGTCCCAGCTCGACAAGATGGGACCGTGGAGCTACATGGAAAAGAAAGCCGGTATCATCTTCCTGGTCGTTATCCTTCTCTGGGTCACCGACCGTTTCCACATGGCCATGTTCGGCTTTGAAATCTCCCTCATTGTAACGGCCCTGCTGGGTGCTGTGGTAGCCCTGTGGCCGAAGGCCGGTATCATCAACTGGAACAAGGCCGACATTCCGTGGCACCTGCTGATCTTCAGTGCGGGCGCCTATGCCGGAGGTCTGGCGCTCAACGCCACCGACGCCGCCCGCTGGCTGGTGTCGATGGGCTTCGACAAGCTTGACCTGGTTGGCAGGGAGCCCAACTTCTGGGTGGTCTACACCATCATCGTCGGGTTCATGGCCTATGCCGGGTACTTCTTCACCAGCAAGACCATGCGTACCCTGATCTTCATACCCTTCGTCGTGATCCTGGCGCAGCAGCTGGGCTACAATCCGGTCTGGATTGCCCTGCCGGGTGCCTTCACGCTTTGCTGGGTAATCGGTCTGCCGTTCAACGCCAAGCCGAACCTGATCCTGTATGCTACCGGACAGTTCTCCGTTCTGGACAACTTCTTCTACGGCTTCATTGTAAAGACCATCGGTATCATACTGCTGGTGATCTTCGGAATGACATGGTTCCGGATTATAGGAATTACTCCTCCATTCTGATGCGGCTGGACAGACCACAAAGAGGATTTTTATCACATACCAACAGGAGATTAAGAAATGCGATTAGTTAAACACATGTTATTTTCACTGGTGATTCTGGTGGTGGGAGCCGGAAGTTCGGCCGCCCTGGATGTGCTGCCGCCCGATTCCATCATCACCTACACCGAGCACATTGTCATTCCGGAAGACGGGACCGCAGAAGTTACGGTAACGGTGAAACTGGCCGTATCAGAAACCGGAAAGTTCATCGTACCCCTGAACCTGCCCAAGGCGGAGAACTTCACACAGGTTTCCGACAACCAGGTCCGGGCCGAGATCATCAACGCCCGGGGTATCAAATACATCGGCTTCTTAGTCGAAGACGATATCCCCGATGCCGAGGAGGTGTTCACTTTTACCTATGCGGTTCCCGGTTTCTATGTCTACGAAGACCAGCGCGTGGACCGGCTGGGACGTATCCGGTTCCGGTACAACTACCACAATTCGGTAGCTTCCAAGATCAGCTACTACAAGCTGACCGTTCTGTTCGAAGAAGCGTATGATGTCCATTTTGTCGGCGCACTGACCAATATCATCCGTGGAAGGAGCAGTGATGCAGACGATATCCAGATCGTTGCGGACCAGGAACGCGGCAAGCGCGGCTTTTACATCGAAAAGAAGGACATGATATTCAGCGAGCATGCCCGCATCCAGGTGGAGATCACCGATCAGGAACCCGCCTGGCCCTTCCTTGCGCTCTTGCTTGCATTCGGCGCCTGGGCGGTCTACTACTACCGTGATCACCTCAAGGAAGGTGATGATGAGGAGGAAAAGCAGCTTGTGAAAGGATTATAGGCAGACAGTATGATGTGTGCCGGGATGTGTGATCATAACGCATTCCGGTGCATCTTTTTCAGAGCTTGAAGCAACTCAGACAGACAACAACCAAAACAAAAAGTATTACCCAAATAACAAAGTAGTATTGTAAAACCTGTGGCTCATTACAACAAACGCATGTGAATGGCTGCGGAAACTCACACTTAAGTAAGGGGATCAATAATGAAAAAGTATACGCTATTAACCGCTGTGTTTTTAATACTGATGGGTCTGGCCGGTTCGGAAGTACTGGCGCAACGTGCCCAGATAGATGCCAGGGACGGCTACCGCTGGAGGTTTGATGCCCGGGTTCAGTTCGATGGAGCTTTTTACTTCGATGACAAGAACACACTGAACCCTAACATGTTCCAGAGAAGAACAACCTTCCGATATACCGGCGACCTTGGCCGTCAGTGGAGGGCAAGGCTGGATCTTGACCTGGCTGGCATACCGGAAATGGAAATGCGCGACGTTTGGATCCGTTACCGTGTGCCCGAGTCCAACCTCTTCTTCAAAGTCGGATATTTCAAGCCGTTGTTGCATACGCAGAACACGGTGGGACATGCCCGTCCGCGTTACGACTTCATGGAGCGTTCGGTTGCCAACGTTTTCACCAGGAGCCGGACACTGGGTATGAGCGTGCAGTACTATCAGGATCAGTATTCATTGAACCTTGGCTTCTTCACTCAGGATCTCGATGATGGCAGGGTCATGGGTGCCAACACCGTTGGGCGTCAGGTCACGTTCCGCGGAAGCGTTGCCCCGATCCTCCAGGATGACCGCTGGGTCCACCTTGCCATTGGTGCTGACTATCGCGACCCGGGTACGACCAATGACGCTCCTTCTCTGGTCAGGTTCCGTGAAAGGGCCGAGACCCGCGCCGGCGCCGACCGTTTCTACAACACCGATCGTATTGCCGGAGTTGACAACCACATCATCCTGAACTTCGATGTTCAGGCCGTATTGAATACCATCTGGCTGGGTGCTGAATACACTACATTAAGCCTGAACCGCATCGACGGTTTCGAGGATGCGTCGTTAAGTGCCGGGCACGCCTTCATCAGCTGGGCTGTCACCGGTGAATCACGCGGGTACGAATCCGATGACGGTGAGCCGGCACGTCTTGCCTCTCCGATCCGCAGCTGGGGTGCCATTTCGCTTGGCTTGCGCTACAGCTTCATCGACCTGAACGACAAGGATATCTTCGGCGGATCCGGAAGCCACATCACCTTTGGTGTGACCTACTATCCGCACCGGAACACATGGCTGCAGCTTAACATCGGTCATGCCGACATGGACGAACATGCTGACGGCGCCGGTTCCTTTATCGGTGATGACAGCTTCCAGTTCGTACAGATGCGTGTAGGTGCATGGTTCTAACCTGAACCGATACTGCTCCGCACATCAGTCTGATTAAAAAATGCAGTGCGGTGATTTCAAACGACGGGTTGAATACTGAAATTACCTGAGTCAGTAATCCGTTCAAAGGGTTGCCCCATACCCGGAAGTCACCGCACTTTTTTTTATATTCCCCCTATGAGCTATACCCTGTTTGATTTTCTCCAGCTGATCGGCTCGCTCGGGATTTTCATTTTCGGTATGAAAACCATGAGCGACGGGCTACAGAAAGTGGCAGGGGGCAGACTCAGAAAAATCCTGACCCGGATGACCGCCACCCGCCTTATGGGAGTGTTCACCGGGTTTATTGTTACGGTACTCACCCAGTCTTCCACAGCTACTACCGTCATGGTGGTCAGCTTTGTCAATGCCGGCCTCCTCACCTTTCTGGAATCCACCGGCATCATCATGGGGGCCAATATCGGCACCACCGTCACCGCCTGGATCGTCGCCGTGTTTGGATTCAAGATGAGCATCACACCGGTGGCCGTTGCCCTGATTGGACTATTTTTCCCGTTCCTTTTTTCAAGCAGGAATAAGCTGAAATTCACGGCAGAGTCTGTCATCGGCTTTGGTGTGCTTTTTATAGGCCTGGAATTTCTCAAGGCCAGCATTCCTGACATTGAAAAGAATCCGGAGATCATTGTTTTCCTGGATCAGCTGACCGGTTTCGGTCTGGGGTCTATTCTTATCTTCATCGGCATCGGTGCCCTGTTTACCGCTGTCACACAGTCATCCAGCGCCACTACGGCACTCACACTTGTCATGCTTTTCCAGGGTTGGATGGACTTTGAGCTGGCTGCTGCCATGATGATCGGGCAGAACATCGGTACCACCATCACGGCCAACATTGCCGCCTCCATTGCCAATATCCACGCCAAGCGGGCAGCGGTTTTTCACCTGCTGTTCAATGTCATCGGTATCATCCCGATCCTGCTCATGTTTCCCTGGATCATGCAACTGATAGACAGTGTGATGCTCACAGCCACGGGGTCATCCATCATGGATCTGACCGAAGACCCTGCAGTGAGAGGAAACGCCACCATCGGATTGTCCATCTTCCACACCGTTTTTAATCTTTTCAACCTGGTCCTGCTATTCGCCTTTGTTCCGGTACTGGTAAAATATGTCGAAAAAATGCTGCCCGGACGTGGTGAAACCGAAGACGAGTTCCATCTGAAATTCATCAAGCGCGGACTCATGTCCACTACGGCCCTTTCCATCGATCAGGCGCATCGAGAAATTGAACTCTACGCAAATCGTGTCAGGAAAATGCACGATGCCATGAAGGAGCTCATCCTTGGTGATCCAAAGAATGCCGGTAAATACGTCAAGAGGCTGGAAGAGAGCGAGCGCAACAGCGACAATATGGAGATCGAAATAGCCGAGTATCTTACCGCTGCCTCGGAAGGAAGTATCGCCGGTCAGGAGTCAAAACGTGTCCGTAATATGCTAAGAATGATCGGTGACATCGAGCGGATTGCGGATCTGTATTACAATATGACAAAGAATTATGAGCGGGCGGTAGAAATGGACGTCACGCTGAATGAAGAATCTCTCGGCGAACTCAAACAGATGCTGGAAGCCGTTGAGGAAGCTTTTGACAGCATGATCGCCCGTATTCCCGATATGAACGGGGATGTGGACCTGACCGATTCCATTAAGCTGGAACTGAAGATCAACCGCATGCGCGACGATCTGAAAACCAATCATTACGAGCGCCTGCAAAAGGGGATCTATTCACCCATGGCTGGCATCATTTATCTTGATTATCTGAACCGCCTGGAAAAAATAGGGGACCATATCCTTAATGTAAACGAAGCCATTTCAGGCAAAAAATGAGCGTTGTCAAAATCACTTATTTCGTTCACGGGACGACGTACGACAATGAAGCGGGAATTTCATCTGGGTGGAACAACGTCCGGCTTTCACCGCGGGGGCACAGGCAGACCGAAGAGCTCCGAAAAATTACTGAAACATTGCAATTTGACGCGGTGATATCCTCTGACCTCCACCGTGCCGTAGCCTCAGCGGAGATCCTGTTTGAAAACCGCCTGAAAATCATATGGGATGAACGGCTTCGCGAGTGCAACTACGGACGCTACAATGGATTCCCATCGGAGGTTGTGGAGCCGCTTCAGCCGAAGCATATACGCCAGTCATTTCCGGAAGGAGAGAGTTACGAGCAAGTAAAACTACGGGTCGGAGAGCTGCTTGATGAGTTGCGGATGGAATATGCGGGAGGGCACATTGCCATAATGTCCCACAAGGCGCCACAGCTGGCACTCGAGGTGCTGCTGAATGGTAAAAGCTGGGATCAGGCCTTTGCCGGGGACTGGCGCCGGACTGGCAGCTGGCAGCCTGGTTGGGAATATATGCTCGGCAGGTGACAACAGGAAAACCGATCGATTTATACACCTGCCTGCCATCAGGTAACACACCAGAAGTTGGGTTTCAAGCGAGAAAACCGTAGTTTCACTGCCTTTGTGTCATCATTTCCGGCAGGCTGCAAGAGTCCGCCGCGTCCTGATTCCAGCGCTTGTTGCTGTGACCCCAAAAGATATCACCAATCAAACAGGTTTTGTTTAACGCGCAGAACGCCCTTTTTTATGGCAATTTGGATCGCAATCATCCTCGGCATCATCCAGGGTATCTTCATGTTCTTCCCCGTCAGTTCTACCAGTCATCTGGCGCTGGCCCAGCATCTGTTCATTTGGACCGGACAGGAGCTGCCCGCACCGGATTCGGCGGAGATGATACTTTTCGATCTGGTAGTTCATGTAGGCACGCTGGTCTCCATTGCCGTAGTGTTCCGGCGCAGCCTGTCGAGGTTCCTGTGTGATGCCGGAAATGGCTTTCTTGCCGCAGCCCGGGGGAGTATGACATCCAAAGACCGGTTGTTTGTCAGACTGACTCTGTTGGGGCTATTTTCTGTTGCCGTCACCGGGATGATCGGCCTGCCCTTGAAGGCTTATTTCGAAACCGTGTTTGCCCATCCCATACTCATAAGCATCACTCTGGTCATCACGGGGCTGCTGCTCTGGTGGACGGACATCCTCCCCGATCGAAAAATCGGTTTGCGGGAAGTTGGGTTCACCATTGCCCTGGTGATAGGGGTGGGACAGGGGCTGGCTTTGCTGCCGGGTCTCAGCCGGAGCGGGCTGACCATTGCTTTTGCGCTTTTTGCCGGTATGAAGCGCCGCTGGGCGGCTGAGTACAGTTTTTTCATCGCTTTTCCTACCATCCTTGGCGCCACCCTGCTGCAGGCAGTGACGGTTGCAACCGCAGCTGAGCCCGTCACCATTGGCTTCGGTGCCTTAGCCACAGGGTTCGTGGTTTCGGCCCTGGTGGGTATTGCCGCGCTCTATCTGGTAGTTCATCTGCTGTACCAGTCCCGATTCCGCTATTTCTCATACTATGTCTGGACGCTTGCACTGGTGATCTTTCTGGTGCATATCTGATTCAATCAGGACATCAGTACTGGAATCATTAAAAACAAGTGTTTGGCGTGAATTAAGCTGCCACCTCAAGACACAGTCAACATTGTTAAAGCAGGGATTTTTTGACTTTGATAAAAGAAGTTTAGTACCTTTAGCCCGCTTCTCAGGCAAATCAGTCACTGGCTGTCTCATATACAACAACAAAACACGAACGAACATGGACGACAGTAGTCATTTATGTAGTCATAGTACCCGGCGCCCTGACCGGCTTGGGTCGTTCCGTGTTGAAACGGTATCTCGTATCAGCCCTTCTGCCTGATGTAAGATAACGGTTTCACCCGGGGCGCTAATCCGGCCTGTCTTTGCGCCCCCAAAAATCTGAGGTGAAACCATGACCAAAGAGCAAAAACTGCATCTTGAACTGGAAGAGCGCCTGATCCATGGCGTCACGGATTCCAGAACCGTTAGCCTGCTGCACAAGGCGCTACCCGTTGCAGCAGCTGAAAAACTGGCCGCTCATTGCAGCGTCAACACGGCCCTGGAGCTGATCATGAAGCTTGATTCGCACTTTGCTGCGGACATCCTGGCCCATATGGACACAGAGTATCGTTCCGAAGTTCTCAATCTCATGGATCGCGACAAGCTGGCCAGGATTTTTGCCAACATGTCCCATGACGACAGGGTCGATGTCCTGCATTTCCTCCAGCCCGACAAGGCTGAGCATATTATCCGTGCGCTGCCGGAGGCTGAGCAGTCGGATATCCGCAAACTCGAAACGTATCCGGAAGGTACAGCCGGAGCTATCATGACAACCGATTTCCTGGAACTGAGGGGTGGCATGACGGCAACGGAAGCCCTGGAAAAGGCAAAAACAGTAGCTCCCGACCGTGAAACGATCTATATCGGCTATGTGACCGATGGTTCGGGCAAGCTGATAGGCACCGTATCCTTGAAGGACCTCTTTCTTGCCGATCCGAATGACAAAGTATCGGACATCATGCGATCGGATGTGATCTCGGTGGATGTGGAAGAGAAGCGGGAGGATGTTGCCCGGACCCTTTCCCGGTACGATTTGCTTGCCATCCCGGTTACCGAAAACAGCGGCCGGCTGGCAGGTATCGTTACATTTGATGATGCCATTGATGTCATCGAACAGGAAGAGACGGCAGACGCCTACAGCCGGGCCGGTATTGCCGGTTTCAGCAAGGATCATGACCACGAGCGGGACATTAAGTTCAGCAAGCGCATGATCGAGGGCTCGTATCTCTATCCCATAAAACTCCGCATGGCATTCCTGATGGTCACCCTTGCCGGCGGGTTCCTGGTTGGCGGTGTTATCGACCATTTTGAGGATGTCCTTGGAGCCGTGCTCGTCGCTGCCATATTCATTCCTGTCATTATGGATATGGGTGGAAACGTGGGCACGCAGTCAACCACCATTTTCGCGCGTGGCCTTGCCCTGGGCCATATCGACGTCTCCCGCATGCACCGGCATATCCGGAGGGAAGTGACCATCGGCCTGCTGATGGGACTTCTACTGGGAATTATCGGAGGGTTTGCAGCGTATTTATGGCAGGGGGCACCCAATGATATTCCCCAAATCGGGATCGCTGTTGGTCTGTCGCTGGCCGTAGTTGTGCCATTTGCCACTTTTCTGGGCTTTTTCCTGCCTTGGGTGCTGCTGAAGATGGGCTGGGACCATGCTCCCGGAGCGGATCCTTTCATTACGACCATCAAGGATTTCACCGGCCTGGCACTCTATTTCGTGCTGGTTGGCACCCTGGTCGGAGTCTGACCGGATTTTACGCAAATTGTGTTACTATAGTTAATTAGAGAAATTATTCAAACCTGCGAGGTCAATCATGTACAAAAGAATCGAACAAAAAACCACCTCAATGGCAAACAACCTGCTGTTTTATGTCTCACTTGCAAGCTATCTGATCCTGATGCTCATTTTCATGGTTCTGGCAGGCGGGGTCTTTTCCACAGCAAACGGCCAGCAAATGGTAGTCGATGATGCCGGAGTAGTCGATTATCGCGCGTTCCAGCTTGAGACCTGGATCGGAACCGAAGAATCATGGATCCTTCCGGCTTACAGTCCGCTCAGGGGACTGGAGCTTGCTGCGGGAGCAGTGATTACGGAGGATGAAACCTTCGCGGTCACCGAAGCAAAATACATGTTCCGGACTCCGGCAAACAACCGTGCCGGGTTCGGGCTTGTTGCCGGTACGCTGATCGCACCGTTCGGGGAATTCTACACCTATGTCCCGGTCACGCTGCCCCTGTTCGAGGAGCGGGTTGTGCTGCACGGCAACGCCGGTTACACTCTGGAGCGCTATGAAATCGATCATGGTGATCATACTCATTCCCATGATGACCATTTCTTTACCTGGGGAGCGCGGACCGATGTGGCGCTGGCCGGCCCGGTAACCCTCCTCGGCGGACTGTTCGGAGTAAATGATGAAACCCCCGATTTCCAGGTCGGCTTGCGTCTGGAAATCCTGCCGGGTCTGCTTGAGATGGATTTCACCTACGGCAACAACTTCAGCAGGGATAGCAGCGGCCTTGGCTTCACGGCCGGAATCGCCTGGACCCCGCCGCCATTCCGGTGAACCGCGTGAACAGGCTTTTCAATTGAAATAGAAAGCCGGATTCGCAAATGTCGGATCCGGCTTTCTGATTCTCCGGCATTTTTTGTGTTTTGAAAAATGCGCAACTCTTTTTGCCGGCAAATGTGCCGTTCCTTCCATCATATCACTGCCCGAGCGGAAACATGTTGGGCATGCGCGGAGCGGGACGAATGGAGGGTTCGAAGGTGCCGTCCTCCAGATATCTGCGGATATCCTCCCGCATTAACGTATACTGTGCCTTGGCTGCCGGATCGGTCGTCGTTTCGATGACATGGCCCAGCCGGGTGGATATGCGTCCAAGCTCCCATTCGGCTGCTGCACGGGCTTCGGCCACGGTCTGATTGCTGGCGGCGGCATCCATCAGCGCCTCCACATACATGCGTTGCACGATTCGCCGGATGGCCGGACGGCTTTCCTCTCTGCTCCACCGGGCATGCGCCC